>JBCBXS010000133.1:0-6992 GCA_039816475.1 Pseudomonadota bacterium
CACGGACCGTTACCTCAGGCGCCTCGAGGCCATGATGATCGTCGCCGACGCCGACGTTACTCTGATGCTAACTGGGACGGGCGACGTGCTGGAGCCGGAAGCGCACGTGGTCGGCATCGGCTCAGGTGGTAATTATGCGTTGGCCGCCGCGCGCGCGCTGGTCGACATGGACATGGACGCCGAGGCGATCGCGCGGAAGGCCATGCAGATCGCAGGCGATATCTGCGTTTACACGAATGGCAACCTTGTCGTGGAAAGCCTGCAGAGCAAACAGGACGACTGACAGAATTGCCTGAAACCGTAGATCTCGACGTCGCAGTCCGCCAGCGCATCATCACCGAGGCACAGGCGCAGCAACTCCGTGATCTCGGCACGGCGGGCGCCGGCGTTCGGCCCGACCTTCAGCGACCCAAGATTATCGAGGCCGACGACGAGCCGTTCCAGTTCGTCGCGGGAATGAACGATGCGTTCATGACCATCGGCGTGGTGCTGGTGATGTTCGCGGCCGCCTCGCTGAGCGCTTTCGCAGCGTTTGGTGGTGACGGGCTCAATCCCGCAGCCGTCATCAGCTCGGCCGTACTCGTCGTCCTGACATGGGCCGGCGCCGAGTACTTTACCGGGCACGTGAAAGCGGTTGGACCGAGCCGTGCCCTTGCGATCGGCCTGGCCATCTTCAGCGCTGGCCTTGCAACGTCACTTGCCCGCGCGGTCGACGATGGAATGTTTCACGTTTACGCGGCGCTGGCGCTGATCCCGTTTGCGATCCTGCTTCTGCACCACATCCGGTTCCGCTTCCCGTTCACGTTGTTTCTCGCAGCTTTCGCAGCGCTCACAGCCGTCATCCTTGCTGTCGCCTCTGCGGCCAACGGGTTTGCACCCGTGATCGACGCGGAAATGACGGCCGTCTTCCAGTCGTCGAAGTATGTCGCCCTTTTCGTCGGCGTCATCGTGTTTGCGATTGCGATGTCCTACGACATGCGCGATCCAAGACGCACCTCCCGTTTCCATCTCTCGGGCTTCTGGCTGCACCTGGCCGCAGCGCCGATGATCGTCCACCCGGTTGCGACGGATCTCATCGGCGGATGGCGGGTCACGAGCGGCTCGCAGTTCGTCGCAGCCCTCGTCATCCTGGCGCTGCTCGCACTGATCGCGATCGTCATCGACCGACGCGCAATCCTCGTCGCAGGGTTCGGGTATCTCGGCGGTGCCCTTGTCTATGCCGTCACGCAGCTCACCGGCTCGGCGACGACGCCAATCACTCCGGCAGTCGGCCTGATCGGCGTTTTGATCATCACCCTCAGTCTCGGGTGGCGGCCGATCCGGCGCGCGTTTTTCTCGGCATTCCCGAACCTGCCCGGCCGCAGGTTTCTGCCGCCGACCGACATCGACCAGATCGCCTGAAGCGCAACGCTTCGGGTGCCGGGGTCGTCAAGCCTTGATAGGCTCACGCCAACGCGCCATGTCGAGGTCATCTTGACGGCGCCCACTTGCTGCGCGACCGACCCCAACCAGCCTCGACCGGAATGACCAACTTCTCCCCTCGCGAAATCGTCTCAGAACTCGACCGCTACATTGTCGGCCAAGCCGACGCAAAGCGCGCCGTGGCCATTGCGCTCCGAAACCGCTGGCGACGGCAACAACTGACGGGACCCCTGCGCGAGGAGGTTCTGCCCAAGAACATCCTGATGATCGGGCCGACTGGCGTCGGTAAGACAGAAATCTCGCGGCGTCTGGCAAAGCTCGCAGGCGCGCCGTTCCTCAAGGTCGAGGCGACGAAGTTCACAGAAGTCGGCTACGTCGGCCGGGACGTCGAGAGCATCATCCGCGATCTGGTCGAGGTCGGCATCGCCCTCGTGCGCGACCGGCGCCGTGCCGAAGTTCGGGCTCAGGCGGAAAAGAACGCGGAAGAACGTGTGCTCGATGCGCTGGTCGGACCAGGCTCAGGACCGACGACACGCGAGAGTTTCCGCCAGCGGCTGCGCAACAACGAGCTTGGCGACAAAGAGATCAAGCTAGAGCTTTCGGACTCGAGCGGCGGCATGCCGATGTTTGAACTGCCCGGTCAGCCCGGCGCTTCGATGGGCATGATTAACATCGGCGACATGCTCGGCAAGGCGTTCGGCGAGCGCAAGAAAGAGCGCACGATGCGCGTGATCGACAGCTATGACATCCTCATTGCGGAGGAGAGCGACAAGCTGCTCGACGACGACCAGATCGTACAGGAAGCGCTGACAGCCGTGCAGGACGACGGCATCGTGTTTCTCGATGAAGTCGACAAAATCTGCCGGTCCTCTTCGCGCGACGGGCGCGTCGGCGGTGATGTGAGCCGCGAAGGCGTACAGCGCGATCTGCTGCCACTCATCGAGGGGACGACGGTCGCAACGAAGCACGGGCCGATCAAGACCGACCACATTCTGTTCGTTGCTTCCGGCGCCTTTCATGTCGCAAAGCCCGCCGATCTGCTGCCCGAGTTGCAGGGGCGCTTGCCGATCCGCGTCGAGTTACAGGCGCTGTCGCGCGAAGACTTCCGCCGCATTCTCACCGAGCCGGAAGCGAGCCTCATCACGCAGTACAAGGCGCTGATGGAGACCGAAGGCGTCACCCTCGACTTCACCGACGATGCGATCGACGCGCTCGCAGATATCGCGGTCCAGGTGAACGCAAGCGTTGAGAACATCGGCGCACGACGTTTGCAGACGGTGATGGAGCGCGTGCTCGACGACGTCTCGTTCGACGCCTCGGACCGCTCCGGCGAGACCGTTCGGGTTGACGCAGACTACGTCCGCCAGCGCCTTGGCGAACTCGCCGAAGACACGGACCTCTCGAAGTTCATCCTGTAGCTGGAAATCTGCTACGCAGTGCGGATGCGGCGTCTAGTCTGACGCTAGGGCCGAGCGCGGGCGCGGGTTGAGCTTATGCGACTGCTTTTGATCATCAGCGGCGGGATCGCGGCGTACAAGTCGCTGGACCTGATCCGCCGTGCGCGCGAACGCGGGATTGCGACGCGCGTGATCATGACGAAAGCGGCCGGCGCGTTTATCACGCCACTTGCGGTCGAGGCGATTTCAGGCGACCGCGTCTTCACCGAGCTGTTTGACCGCGAGGACGAGCACGACATTGGCCACATCCGGCTATCGCGCGAAGCCGACGCCGTCCTGGTCGCGCCTGCGACGGCCGACCTGATGGCGAAGGCCGCGAACGGACTTGCCGACGATCTCGCAACGACCGTTCTGCTCGCGAGCAACAAGCCGGTCCTGATGGCGCCTGCGATGAACCCGCAGATGTGGTCGCATTCAGCGACGCAGCGGAACACCGCGCAATTGGCTGCCGACGGCGTGCGTTTCATCGGGCCTGAAGCGGGCGAGATGGCAGAGCGTGGCGAGGCTGGCGTCGGCCGGATGGCCGAGGTCCCCCACATTCTCGACGCGCTTGAAGACATGTTGGCCGATGGCGCGTCCGGCGCAACACGCGACGGCGCACTCGCTGGCCGCCATGTCCTCGTCACAGCCGGGCCGACGCATGAGGCAATTGATCCGGTCCGCTACATCGCCAACCGGTCTTCCGGGAAACAGGGCTACGCGGTTGCAGCCGCCGCCCGCGATCTCGGCGCGCGCGTCACGCTTGTCTCCGGACCGGTCCAGCTCGAGGCGCCGGCCGGTATTGAACGTGTTTCGGTTGAAAGCGCGCGGGACATGGCAGCCGCCGTCGACGCAGCACTCCCGGCCGACATCGCCGTCTTCACAGCAGCGGTTGCAGACTGGCGCGTGGACAACACGTCGGGCCAGAAGATGAAAAAGACTGCGGAGGGCACGCCTGACCTTTCGCTGACAGAAAACCCGGACATTCTCGCGGGCGTTGCATCGCGCAAAAGCGGACGACCGAAACTCGTGATCGGCTTTGCGGCAGAGACCGAGAACGTAGAGGCGAATGCGCGGCAGAAGCTCGCTCGAAAAGGCTGCGACTGGATCGTTGCAAACGACGTCTCAGCCGCCGGCGGGGCGATGGGCGGCGATGACAATCTCGTCCACATCGTGCGGTCGGACGGCATCGCGACATGGCCGAGGCTTGCAAAACGCGAGGTCGCCGCGCGGCTGATGGCGGAAGCGGCCGACGCGTTGGGGGCGTCGACGGCCGACGCGCGGCAGAAGTCACGATGACCGCTCCGCTCCGTGTTCAGGTCCAACGGCTCGCAAAGGCGAAGGGCCTGGCGTTCCCGGCCTATCAGTCGGACCTTGCAGCCGGCGCCGATCTGGTCGCGGCAGTGGCAGCCAACCGGCCCGTCACGCTCAAGCCCGGCCAACGCACGCTGATCCCCACCGGTCTCAAGATCGCAGTCCCGCCCGGTTACGAGGCGCAGATACGCCCGCGATCGGGGCTCGCCTTCCGGCAGGGGCTTACGGTTCTCAACACGCCCGGCACTGTCGATGCCGACTATCGGGGCGAAGTGCAGGTCCTGCTCGCGAACCTCGGCGACGCCGATATCGTCATTAGCCGCGGTGAACGCATCGCGCAGATGGTGATCGCAGCGGCGCCGCAGGCCGACTTCGTCGAGACAAAACGTCTGCCGCCAACCGCGCGTGGCGCCGGCGGCTTCGGCTCGACGGGCACGTCCACAGAGGCTCAGGCGAAGGGGGCCGGCCGGAAATCCGCCAAGCGCCCGCGTGCTGCAAAAAAGAAAGCCGTTTCGCGCTGAGAAGCATCACAACGGTTGCGCGAGCGCCAACCGGCCCCTGTTGGAACACCATTCTCTGGCACGCGGGATTTCCACCGTCTCGTTCCAAGACCCCCCTCTTGCGGATCAGCTCGCCCCGCCAGACATCAATCGGCAAGGCATCGGGCACCCGCCCCCTGCACAGAAATCATTATGTTCTGAATCCAAGGAGCCGCTCCGTGAGCAACATCGACATCAAGACCCTCGAAACGACGAAGGGTTGGGGCCGCGGTAAGGTCTTCAACAACATCTCCGAGACCATTGGGCATACGCCCCTCGTCAAGCTCGGCCGCCTGAAGGAAGAGACCGGCGCGAAGGCAGATATCCTGCTGAAGCTCGAGTTCTTCAATCCGCTGTCCAGCGTGAAGGACCGGATCGGGGTCGCGATGATCGACTCGCTCGAAGCACAGGGGAAGATCAAGCCGGGCCACACCACCCTGATCGAACCGACGTCCGGTAACACCGGCGTCGCGCTTGCGTTCGTCGCAGCGGCCCGCGGCTACAAGCTGATCCTCGTCATGCCGGAATCGATGTCGATCGAACGGCGGAAGATCCTCGCCCATCTCGGCGCACAGCTTGAGCTGACGCCGAAGGAGAAGGGCATGAAGGGCGCGATCGCGCGCGCTGACGAACTGCTGACGTCGACGCCGAACGCGCTGCAGCCGGGCCAGTTCGTGAACCCGGCCAACCCTGAAGTGCATCGTCGGACGACGGCTGAGGAAATCTGGAACGACACCAACGGCGGCGTCGATGTCGTCGTCTCGGGCGTCGGCACGGGCGGCACGATCACCGGTGTGGGCTCCGTCCTGAAGTCGCGAAAGCCGGACGTGAAGATGGTCGCGGTCGAGCCCACCGACAGCCCGGTGCTGTCAGGCGGTCAGCCGGGTCCGCATAAGATCCAGGGCATCGGCGCAGGCTTCGTGCCGGAGGTCCTCGCGACAGACGTCATCGATGAGGTTCTTAAAATCTCGAACGACACCGCCTTCGAAGTCTCAAAGCACGTCGCCAAGCTCGAAGGCATTCCGGGCGGCATCTCGACAGGCGCAAACATCGCCGCGGCCGTCGAGATCGCGAAACGCGATGGCATGGACGGCAAGCAGATCGTGACGTTCGCGTGCTCGTCTGCTGAGCGTTACTTCACCAGCGACCTGTTCGATCAGCCGCCTGCCTGATCGCCGCGCACGAGTTCGTTTGCTGCAAGGGGTGGCCCTTGGGTCACCTCTCCTTCGCCGGGTCTCAGAGACCTGACTCAGAGATCAGCACGAACGTGACCTGCTCGAAAACAGCGTAGGCGAGCGAACGCCACGTGCCGGATGCGATGACCGTCCCCGGCCCGAGGTAACGGGTGGCGTGCGACGTCTCATCTTCGCGCACAACCGCATACGGCAATCGGAAAAGCGCGCCGGTCGGCCGTAGTTGCCGCCGCCCGCGCACATCCCGCGGCTCGACGTCGATGGGCCCTCCATAGGACCGGGCCAGTGCATCGAACTCGAGCGACTGCACCGGCTGCATGGTTGTGCCGAGGCGCGTTAGCTTCAATCGCCTCGCATCGAACCGCGCCGGCACGAACACAGCCACCTCTCCTGTCAGCCTGACCCGTTCGGTATCATCGGCGAAGGCGATAACGCGCGCGGCCGTATCGCTTCTAATCCCGAGCAATCGATCGGTTTTCGATACGTGATCGCCGCGTGCGAGCCCCGCCGTGATCCCATCGACGATGCCTGAGGCGGGTGCCCGAATGGTCAACCGGGCAATCCGGGCGCGCAGCCCAGAGACTTCCGCGCGCGCCGCTGCAATCTCGCGGTTGATCACCAGCGCTTGCGCGCGATCAACGTCGTCTGAGCTGATCCGGCGGGCCTCGGCCGCGAGCCGCGCGAGCGTGATTTCCGCCCGTCGGCGCGCGACCAAAAGGTCATCCGAGCGGACGACGGCGATCACCTGCCCGGCTGTCACCTCATCACCATTGGCAACGGTCAAACGCAGAAGCCGGCCGTCTGCTGGCGGGAAGACGTCAGCCTGTGCGTGCGGGACCGCGATGGCCGGCAGATGAAGTCGCTGCGGCAGCGGAAGAAACGCGGCAATCATCAGACCCACCGCGATCCACCGCGTTCGGCGGCCCTCGTGCCGGGAAAGAAATTGCGCTCGGTGACGCCACCAGACAGCGCCTTCGCGTGCGAGCGGTCGGCCAATGAAGAACGCAATCTCGATCACGAACAGAGCGATGCCGAGCACCTTGAACGTTGCGTGATAGACGATGAGCGCGATGCCGACGAACAGTGCG
>JBCBXS010000134.1:0-6933 GCA_039816475.1 Pseudomonadota bacterium
GCCTGCCGGCGCGCGGCTCGCCAAGAGCAACGAAACCGTTTCCTGCGAGGTCTACCTGAACCTCGGCCCGCTTGGGACGGAGTACCGTTGCCTCGTCACCGCAACGTTCTGCGCGAAGTAAACCTGCGAGCGCCTCAGGCGCGACGTTCGTGCGGCCGCTGCCCGGCGCGGATCAGCCGGCCGATCGCCCAGGCCACGAAGCGCATGATGGCGCCGACCGCGAGGCCGATCATCAAGAGCAGCATCGACTTCGGTGCCAATTCGCCGAATGCCGTCGCATAGGCCTGATCAGCGGTCGCCGGGAACGATGCGACGATGATTTGGGCAAGCTGGTCGAACACCACGCTCGCCTGCCGCGCGAGGAAGCCGAACAGCTCGGTGTGGTAGAGCGCGAGATAGCTGTAGATCAGGATCGCGACGACGAGTTCGAGGATCAGAAGCGCTGTGAATCGAATGATCGCCAGAAGGGTTGCGAAGATCGCGCTGGTGAACCAGCCACCTCGCGCCTCAGCCCGCGCCGTCTCAGCCATGGGAAGCCCCCGCACACATTGATACGCCCGCCTGCCGTCGCACAAACGCCGCGGCTGGCCGATCTGTCAATGTGCGAACCGGCCCGCGGGCGGTTGGTTCCGCGTCGGACGTTTGCCGGGCAGCTCCCTGGCGCCAGCCCGAAATCAGCGGCGCGAGATATCGACCCGCGTGCCCCACATGCCGTGCTTCTGCACGAGACGATAGAACTTCGCCGCGTTCGAAATGCTGAGCCGGATGCATCCGTGTGAGGCCGGGCGGCCGAGGCGGCTGGCGTAGGTCGTACCGTGGATCGCAGTGCCGTCGCCGCCAATCCAGATCAGGTAGGGCAGCGACATCCGCCAGCGCTTTGAATAGAACTTCTGCTGCATCTTAAAGGGCCAGTAGGTGCCGGGCTTTGTGCGCCAGCCCTGCTTCCCCGACGAAATCACCCAGGTGTACTTCCTCCGGCCGTCGACGAATACAGACATCCGCTGCTTGCGCAGGTTGACCTTCGCGACCAGCGTCGCCGCCTCCGCGCTCGTGCTCGCGGGCACTGCCGCCCCGACCGAGATGCCAAGCCCCACAACAGCCAGACACAAGAAGCGGCGCAGCAACGACGTAATCATGGTTGAGCTCATTTCTCTCGATGGTTTCGACGACATCCCGCGCCCTGAGGAAAAGTCGGCACGCGTCTGAGTGCAATTCGCGAACGCGTGAAAACGGCCCCCGGAAAGGCTTTCGTTTCAATGCGCTGCACAGAGGCCACAATTGCTGCAGGCTTTGGGTTAATGCCGGAATAATGCCTGTGGTATCCACGCATCATGCACAGGCCGGGATGTGTCTTGCGCGTGCGTTCGGCTTGAACCGAAGCGGTGGCCCGCATCTTGTAGTTAGTGTCTGGACCAACCTCTTTGCGGAGAAATTGACATGAAGTCTCGGGGCACGCTCTTCGTGATCGCACTGATCGCAACTGCAACCGCCATCACCGCCTGCCGTCGCGAAACGCCTGAGCCGATGGGCCTCGGCGCTGCACCGGCACCTGCACAGCACGTGGTGCAGTAAGGCCGCGCAAGCGATCTGATCCGGACTTCGGACGCTTCAAGCTCCGGGTCCGTATTCTCTCCCGCCCCGAGTGCCTCACGGCGTTCGGGGCGTTCGCGTTTCCGGGGCGACGATCACGCCACCTGCCTGAGACGTGACGCCGCAACAGCGCGGAGAAAAATCCCACATCCCGCATAAGCCGTCCCGAGAGCGACTGGCGAATCACCCTACCTTTGATTGGCAAACAAGCGGCCGGGCGGGGATTTCCATGGCTCTCAACAGATTAGGACTTTGTCTTATTGCAGTCGTCAGTGCGGGGATCGCGATCGCATCGTTGGCCCCGCAGAACGCGTCGGCGGATACACCGCGCACCACACGGGACCACGACGCCTTGATGGCCATTTCGTCAGGCTCGCACCTCCAGCTCGTTCGGGCCGAGGTTCCTTCGCCTGTCAGGACAGCCCCGAAGATCATGCGCTGTCAGCATGTTGTCACGATTGTCGGCGTCCAATTTGGCCTGCGCTGCACGCGCGCCTGACGCCGTCGCTCTCTCGAAATCCCGTCGGCGTTTCGCTGATTTACGACCGGCACGGCGGATTTCTGTTCCCCACACGTTGATCGAATGGGATGCGCTCGCGTTCATCCCGGTCACTTGCGCGACCCGCTTGGCTCCCCGCCGGGACAGCCAGGTGTCTTCAGCACGCATCACGACCACGCGAGCTGAAGCTTCCAGCAACGCGCCGGGTTTTCGGGCTCGGGCGCGCGATATAGATTATCGGATAGCGTAACTTTCAGGACGAGCTCATGATCCCCCTTCTACGTCTCGTCGCAGCGGCCGCATTGGTCACTGCCGGCTTCAGTCAGGTTGCTACGGCGAAGACACCGTTCACGAACATCGGCGGAACCTGGTCGGGTTCCGGAAGCGCCCGCCTGTCAAGCGGCGAAACCGAGCGGCTTCGCTGCCGCGCCTACTACAATCCGAAGCAGGGCGGCTCGAAGCTCGGCCTCGCCATCCGGTGTGCGTCGCGCGACAACCGCATCGAGCTGCGCAGCCAGTTGAACTACGCCAACGGCCTGGTTTCGGGGAACTGGACGGAGCGGAATTACAACGCATCCGGCTCGCTCACCGGCCGTGCCCGCCCGGGCCGCATTTCGCTCAACATCCGCGGTGGCCTCACCGGTTCGGTGACAATGTCTTACGGCGGTGCCTCGCAGACGGTGTCGATCCGCACGAGCACGACCAGCTTGCGCAGCGTCAACATTTCGCTGTCGCGACGCTAAGGCTCTCATGCTCACGCGAAATGCGCGGGCGAACTAAAACGTCGAGAGGCCGGGGCATCACGCCGCCGGCCTCTTTCTTTTCCCTCGTGGGACGACGCACGAGACGTCGCATTGCGCGCGGGCAAGCGCTTAGCCGCGTCCGACGAACGGCATCTTCGTTGCCATAATCGTCATGGTCTGCACGTTCGCTTCAATCGGCAGCTCGGCCATATAGCGGATGGCGCTGGCGACATGGCCGACGTCCATCACCGCCTCGATCATGTCCTCGCCGTTGGCCTGCGGCACGCCGTGTTTCATCTTGCCACCCATCGCCGTATCCGCATTGCCGATATCGATCTGGCCGCACGCGATGTCGTACTTCCTGCAATCGAGCGAGATCGATTTCGTGAGGCCGGTGATGGCGTGCTTCGTGGCCGTATAAGGCGCTGAGTTCGGCCGCGGCGCATGCGCCGAGATCGAGCCGTTATTGATGATGCGCCCGCCGCGGGGATCTTGATCCTTCATGATCTTGATCGCTTCCTGCGCGCAGTAGAACGACCCCGACAGGTTCGCATCGACGACCTTTTTCCACTCCTCGATCGGCAGGTCTTCCATCGGCACAGGCGGTGCACCGGTCCCCGCATTATTGAAGAGCACATCGAGCCGGCCGAACTTGTCCTTTGCTGCTCCGAACAGTTCAGCGACCGACTTCGGGTCCGTGACATCTGAGACAACGGCCATCATTTCGCCGCCGCCGTCTTTCGCCATTCCGCACGTTTCGTCGAGCGGCTCCTTGCGACGGCCCGTCACGACCACGTCGTAACCGACCTCTTGCAGCGCGAGCGCGGAAACGCGTCCGATGCCCGTGCCCCCGCCCGTGATCAAAGCCACCTTTTTCGCCATCGTGCGTCTCCTTCTCCGATTGATGTTTGGTGTGTTGTTGAGCGACGTCGTAACGGTCCGCTGTCACGGCGGATGTGCCCGAAGATGTTACCGATAACAAGCAGCTTGCCGCCGATGGCCCGCGGGTCGCCGCGCCGAGCCCGCGACGCAGCCGTGCCACAGGGGCACGTCCATTAACGCCTCCGCCATCATTTGCCGTCATGAAGATGGTCTATCGCGCGGAACGCCTGACGTCAGGGCCACCGCGCCCCGGTGTGCCCCGTTTCTCGTAAGGACAGTTCCCATGAACCGGAAGATTTCGCCGTTCGCAGCCGTTGCAGCTCTCGCCGTCGTGGCAACTGCCGCGCCGCTTGATCGGTCAGAGGCCGGCCGCGGCCTCGGCTACGATTACGTCATCGCCCACAGCGACTTCGGCAACGGCTCCGTACAGGGCGCCATCCGCCGGACGCGGCTCGGCCGTCAGGTCCAGCTCCCCGGCGGCACCTGGGTCTACTGTCGTCAGCTCTGCTCAGAAACGTTGCGCGTCCAGACCGTCGATTTCTGGGAATTCCAGCGTGGTGGACGTGGCAACCGCCGCGGCACCAGCGACGTCCATCTCTTCGGCAAACTCAAGTTCGGCTGGCCGCGCTACTAGGACTGAAGACCTGGTCGCAGACTTTGGGGTCCCAGACTTGGTCGCGGACCCCGGCGCCCAGCCTTACCCCTGAAGGAACGGGTTGGTCTGGCGTTCGCGGCCGAGGGTGCTTGGCGGCCCGTGACCGCAGATAAACGCGATGTCGTCGCCGAGCGGCAGCAGCTTTGTCGTAATCGCTGAAATCAGCGCGTCGTGATCGCCGTATTCAAAATCGGTGCGCCCGATGGAGCCTGCGAAAACGACGTCGCCGACGAGTGCAAAACCGTCGGCGGCGGACACCATCACAACAGAACCGGGCGAGTGGCCGGGGCAATGGTAGATCGCGAAATCGCGGCCTGCGATCGCAATCGTCTGGCTCTCGTCGAGCCAGAGATCGGGCGTCACGTTCTGGGCGCCATCGACGCCGAAGCGCGCGCCTGAACTGACGAGATCGTCAAGCAGGAACTTGTCGGCCTCGTGCGGGCCTTCGATGCTGACGCCGAGTGCGTCGCGTAACTCAGCCGCGCCGCCTGCGTGATCGAAGTGGCCGTGCGTCAGGACAATTTTCTCGACCGACACGCCGAGATCCTCGATGGCCTTTCGGATCACCGGGACATCACCGCCCGGATCGACGACGGCACCCGCCTTGGTCTCCTCGTCGAACACGACCGTGCAGTTCTGCTGCAACGGCGTCACCGGCACGATCTGCGCCTTCAACTGACCCATGTCCGAATTCCTTCGCGGCGTTCATTGGCGACGGAGCTCCGGGCAAAAGAAAACCGCCGGGCCCCGAGGGGTCCAGCGGTCTTAACGATCTCAGCTGAGTGCGGAAAGCGGTTAAGCCGCCGCGCTTGACTCGTCGTTCGGGTCGCGCAGCACGTAGCCGCGGCCCCAGACGGTCTCGAGGTAGTGTTTGCCGCCGGTTGCTGCCTGCAACTTCTTGCGCAGCTTGCAGATGAAGACGTCGATGATCTTCAATTCCGGCTCGTCCATGCCACCGTACAGGTGGTTCAGGAACATTTCTTTGGTGAGCGTCGTACCCTTGCGGAGCGAGAGCAGCTCCAGCATCTGGTATTCCTTACCGGTCAGATGAACACGCTGACCGTTCACCTCGACCGTCTTGGTATCGAGGTTCACCTTCAGCTCACCGGTTTCAATCACAGATTGGGCGTGGCCCTTCGAGCGGCGCACGATGGCATGAATGCGTGCGACCAGCTCATCCTTGTGGAACGGCTTGGTCATGTAGTCGTCGGCTCCAAATCCGAGCCCTCTGACCTTGTCTTCAATCCCCGCCATCCCCGACAGGATCAGAATAGGCGTACCAATTTTGCCCACCCGTAACGTCTTCAGCACCTCGTAGCCGGACATATCCGGCAAGTTGAGGTCCAGTAGAATGATGTCGTAATCGTAGAGTTTACCGAGGTCAACGCCCTCTTCACCAAGGTCAGTCTGGTAGACATTGAAGCCTTCCGACTGGAGCATCAGCTCAATGCTTTGCGCCGTTGCACTGTCGTCTTCAATCAGAAGAACTCGCATGCCAACCTCTCCCGTCTGACCCGCCCCGCACGCGGATCTTGTCGCCGTGATCAACGGCACGCAGGGCCGTCCGAAATCCGTTAATGGTTCGAAAGTAACTCGCAGAAGTTAACAAAGACTAATTTTGTCTTGCCGAAGTAGGTTCATAGAGTCCGAACGCCGACGCTGAGTTGTACTTGGCAACACTCAAGACGAGCCCTGTGGACTGCACACGCGATCGTCCCGAGACCCGGGGGCCATGCCGGTGACAGCACAGACTCCGAGATCGGTCCGACGGGCGAGCCCACCGGGTCAGGCGCAAAGACTGGAAGCAAACAAGATGGTGTGGATAGGCCCCGATCTATCCTTGACCACAAAACTATCATTGTTCGGCACGCTGAGGTAGGCGGCTGAGTCCCGTAAATTGGCGCAGAAACAAGGCCGGGTAGGAACAATTGCAATCGTTGCCTCAACGCAACAACAAGTCTGATGTGGCAAAGTCAGATGGTGAGATCGACGCGCTTCAGGACCGTCCGCGCCAGACTGCGGGCATCCGGCATGAGGTCTTTCGAGGGACCGGCCCAGAGGGAACAACGGCCGGATCATCGGAGTTGGCTGGCACAGAACTTGTTTCGGCCAGCTCAGGTTCGACTGTGTAGGGGTATCGAACATGAAGGCGCGCGACGTCGCACTTCGGCTGAAGAAATTCGAAGCTGAAGAGAAGTCGAAGAAGGTCACGGATCTCGAGCAGATGATCGCCGAGTTCCAGCAGATGGCCGATGATCTCGAGTTACAAGTCCAGGCCGAGGAAGACCGCACTGGCGTTAAGGACGCCAGTCACTTCGCCTACTCGACCTTTGCCCGCTCGGCGGCCCAGCGCCGCGATAACCTGCTCGCCTCCGTCAACGATCTGAAAGATCGCCTGGCGCTTGCGATCGTGGAACGTGACGAGGCGGTCGCCGACAGCGGCGAAGCTGACCTCCTCCAGCAACGCAGCGAACACACCCCCCGAACCGCCCACGCGCGGTAGGGGCTGGGCGACTGATCGCGGCTGCCTCCCGCACCGTCATCCCGGGCAAGTGAGGGCAAGG
>JBCBXS010000135.1:0-6930 GCA_039816475.1 Pseudomonadota bacterium
AACGGCTCGACGCGGCCCGTTGCGATCTCAAGGAGCTGCAGATCCGCGGAGGGCTGCCTGTCTTCGGCGCGTCGCCGGTCGATGATGCGCGGTGTGATCTGCTGGCGGCGCTCGTTCGCGTGCCGCGCGGAGAGGCGCCCGAGGAGCAGTCGTTTCAGCGCGCGCTTGCGAACGAACTTGGCCTTATCGATTTCGACCCGCTCGACTGCGATCTCGGCGCGACTTGGACCGGTGCGCGTCCTCGCGAACTGGAACGCATGTCAACCGATCCGTGGCGGACGAACGGTGACACCGTCGAGCGCATCGAGGCCTTTGCGATATCGCTCTTGCGCGACCCGGCGGGCGGCGCGGGGACTGCGCCCGGTCCGACGTCTCGCGCGATCCTCGCCCACGTCGCGGGCCGGATCGCGCCTGACCTTGACGCCTGCGGCGCGCGCGAGACATCGGCCCTACTCGCAGCACTCGACGGGCGGTTTGTGGCCCCCGGTCCCTCCGGCGCGCCGACCCGCGGCCGCCTCGACGTGCTACCGACGGGACGCAACTTTTACTCGCTGGATTCCCGCGCGCTTCCAACGCCGACCGCCTGGACGATCGGCCAACGCGCTGCTGATGCCTTCGTCGCGCGCTACCTGCAGGATCACGGGACGTGGCCGACGGCGATCGCGCTCAGCGTTTGGGGCACGTCGAACATGCGCACCGGCGGCGACGATCTCGCCCAGGCGCTCGCGTTGATGGGCGTGCGTCCGGTGTGGGAGCCCGCATCGCGGCGGGTGACAGGCTTTGAGATCATGACGCTTGCGGAGTTGGGCCGGCCGCGTGTCGACGTGACGTTGCGAATTTCGGGCTTCTTTCGCGATGCGTTTCCAGCCCAGATCGCACTCATCGACAGCGCCGTTCGCGCCGTCAGCGCACGCGAGGACGAGGGCTGCGAGAACCCGATCGCCGCGCATGCCGCCGCGGAAACAGCACGACTGATCGACAAGGGCGCCGACGCCGAAACAGCAAGGCGCCGCGCTACGTTCCGCATTTACGGTGCGATGCCAGGTGCCTATGGCGCAGGCCTGCAGGCGATGTTCGACGAAGACCTGTGGGACGACGCGCATGATCTGGCCGACGCGTTCCTGACCTGGAGCGGATACGCCTACGGCTCCGAGACGGCTGGCGCCGCGGATCGCGACGGCCTCGAACGCCGCATCAAGGCGACGGACGCCGTCCTGCACAATCAGGATAACCGCGAGCACGATATTCTCGACAGCGACGACTATTATCAGTTCGCAGGTGGGCTTGCCGTCGCGGGCCGCGCGCTCAAGGGCGAGGCGGTGCCGGTCTATCACGGCGATCACTCGCGGCCAGAGCGTCCGGTGGTCCGCGCACTTGAGGAAGAGATCGCCCGCGTGGTCCGTGGCCGCGCCGTGAACCCGAAGTGGATCGCCGCGATGCGCCGGCACGGCTACAAGGGCGCGTTCGAATTGGCGGCAACCGTCGATTACCTGACCGCGTTCGCCGCCACCACGGGCGCGGTGCGCGATCATCATTTCGATGCGGTCTACGATGCCTACGTGGCCGACGCTGACGTTCGCGGGTTCATTGCAGACGCGAACCCCGATGCTCTCGCCGACATCGCAAAGCGGTTGCAGGATGCCATCGACCGCGGGCTTTGGACGCCGCGCCGGAATAGCGCCTATGGTGATCTGAGCGCACTCCGCCAACAGGAGACGGTAACATGACGCCGACCGACGAGAGCCCCGCCGACGCGACAGGCGACGCAGCCCGCCACAACGCGAAGATGGCGAAGAAGAAAGCCGCGCGCGACAAGATCATGGCGACCAAGACCGTCGAGCGCGGTCTGGTGATCGTCCACACGGGCAAGGGCAAGGGGAAGTCGACGGCCGCGTTCGGCATGGTCTTCCGTGCGATCGCGCACGGCATCCCCTGCGCCGTCGTCCAGTTCATCAAGGGTGGGCTTTCAACCGGGGAGCGCAACCTGATCGGCGAGCACTTCTCGGACCTCTGCCAGTTCCACACGATGGGCGAGGGCTTCACTTGGGAGACGCAGGACAAGGAGCGGGACATCGCGGCGGCGTCGGCGGCTTGGGACAAGGCGAAGGAGCTGATCCGTGATCCGGACGTGAAGTTCGTGCTCTGCGATGAGCTGAACATTGCGCTTCGCTATGAATACGTCGCGCTCGACGACGTACTCACGTTCCTCGCGAACGAACGCCCGGCCGACACCCATGTTGTGATCACCGGCCGCAACGCCGCTGAAGCGCTGATCGAGCAGGCCGACCTCGCAACGGAAATGACGCTTTTGAAGCATCCGTTCCGCTCCGGCGTGAAGGCACAGGCTGGGATCGAGTTCTAACGCCGCGACCGGCCGGGCGGCGCGCGCGGAAGGGGCAGGGCTGCGATGGCGGCTGCAATCATGGTGCAGGGCACGGGCTCAAACGTCGGCAAGTCGCTTGTCGTCGCCGGTCTCTGCCGCCTGTTCGCCGACCGTGGGCTCGCCGTGCGCCCGTTCAAGCCGCAGAACATGTCGAACAACGCGGCTGCGACGCCCGAAGGCGGTGAGATCGGTCGCGCACAGGCGTTGCAGGCGCGCGCCGCCAGGATCGCACCGAGCGTTCACATGAACCCGATCCTTCTGAAGCCCGAAGCCGAGACCGGGGCACAGGTGATCGTGCAGGGCCGCCGCGCCGGGACAATGCGCGCGCGGGAATACGGGAAGCGGAAGTCGGAGTTTCTGCCGGCCGTCCTCGATAGCTTCGCGCGAACAGCATCAGACGCCGATCTCGTCATCGTCGAAGGCGCGGGCAGCCCGGCGGAGGTCAATCTCAGAGCCGGCGATATCGCCAACATGGGGTTTGCCGAAGCCGCCGACGTGCCCGTTCTGCTCGTCGGCGACATCGACCGTGGCGGTGTGATCGCGAGCCTTGTTGGCTGTCATGCCGTGCTGCCAGAGGCCGAGCGCCAGCGGATCAAAGCGTTCCTGATCAATCGCTTTCGCGGAGATACCTCGCTGTTCGCCGACGGCATGACGCTGATCGCGGAACGCACGGGCTGGGCGTCGCTCGGCATTCTGCCGTTCTTTGACGCAGCCTATAGGCTGCCGGCCGAAGACAGCGTGGATCTTGAAGCACGGGCGCGGTGCGCGTCGTCCGGCGATGCCGGTGGTGGTCAGGCGTCGCCCGTGCGGGTAGCCGTCCTGCGCCTGCCACGCATCGCAAACTTCGACGATATCGATCCGCTCATGCAGGAGCCGGACGTCGACGTTGTGTTTCTGACCGCAGGCGATGCAATCCCGGGTGACATCGATCTCGTGTTGCTGCCTGGCTCGAAGGCGACGGTCAGCGATCTCGCGGCGCTGCGAAGTGCCGGATGGGACATCGATCTCGCAGCGCATGTCCGGCGAGGCGGTCATGTGCTCGGGCTCTGCGGCGGGTATCAGATGCTTGGCCGCGCGATCAGCGACCCGCACGGCATCGAGGGCGCGGCGGGTGCCGTCGAAGGGCTGGGACTGCTCGAAATCGAAACGGAACTGACGCCGGAAAAGGCCGTCCGCGAAACGTCAGGTGTGTCGGCGGAGGGCGAGATCCCGGTGCGCGGTTATGAAATTCACATCGGCCGAACCCATGGCGTCGACTGCGCGCGTCCGGTTGTGCGGATCGACGGTCGCGATGATGGAGCGGCAAGTCCCGACGGGCGCGTCTGGGGGACCTACCTGCACGGCATCATGGCAAGCGACGCGTTCCGCGCGCATTACCTCAACAGGCTGCGCGCGGGCGTGACGGCGGCTGCGAGCTACGACGCCACGGTCGAGGCGACGCTCGATGCGCTGGCAGTCCACATCGCCGCGCACGTCGATGTCGATGAGATCGCGCGTATTGCGAGGCTCGGGAGCTAACCGGCTAGGCCCGCGACGGCCCAGACCGCCGCAACCACAAGTACATGCAAGGCGGCTGCTGCGAGGAACACTCGGAGTGCCACACGAATGTCGGCAGGGCCGGCATCGCGCCGCCCTTCGTCGTGGAGGAAAGGGTCTGTTGTTTTTGCGCCGCCGTAAACGCGCGGGCCAGCAAGCGCGAGCCCGGTCGCCGCGGCCATCGCTGCCTCCGGCCAGCCGGCGTTCGGCGACGCGTGGAGGCGGGCATCGCGCAACATGATCCGCAACGCATCGGCTGGAGCTGCGCGCGCAACGCCGGATGCGATCGCAATGAGAAGACCCGAAATGCGCGCGGGTACGATGTTGACCACGTCGTCCAACCGCGCCGCAGCCCAACCGAAGTCGCGATGACGTTCTGTGCGGTAGCCGATCATGCTGTCGGCGGTGTTGATCGATTTGTAGGCGATGAGACCCGGCAGCCCCGCGACGAGAAACCAGAACGCAGGCGCCACGACGCCGTCGGAAAAGTTCTCAGCAAGTGTCTCGATCGCCGCACGGCTGACGCCGGCTTCATCGAGCGTTGCGGGATCGCGTCCGACGATCCGGGCGACAGCTGAGCGACCCGCATCCAGCCCTCCTGTCTCGAGCGCTGCCGCCACATCTGCGACATGCCGATAGAGCGAGTTCTGCGCAATGAAGATCGCAGCGATCACGACCTCGATCATCCAACCGAACGGCAGGGCGCGCGAGACCGTTGCCAGCACCAGGCCCGCGATCACGGCGAGCCCGGTCACCACCGCGATCGCGAAGACGCCGTTGGCTTGCTTCGTCTCGGCGCTTGCCTGCTCTGCGTTCAACCGGCGGTCGAGCGCCGCAATCAAACGACCGATTGGCACGACGGGATGCGGGACGCGCCGCCAGACGAAATCGGGATCGCCGACGACCGCATCGATCGCAAGCGCGGCAAGCAGGATCAGCGCGATGCCGTCAAAGAACAGCATGGATCGCAGCGTCGAGGGCGTTTGAGACCCGCGCGGCGTCAGCGAGCGCCGGCAATCCGAACCGCAACCAATTCGGTGCATAATCGAAGCGGCGGACCCAGACGCCTTGCTTGGCGAGTGCGCCGTGGAGCCGCGTCGCGTGCGGGTGGCTGACGGTCACGAAGAGATGGCCGTGGCCGACGACGTCGAAGCCGTTTCCTGTCAGCGCATCGGTGAGGCGTCCGCGCGCGTCGGTGATGTCCCGGCGTTGGCCCTCGATCCAGGCGTCGTCGGCGAGCGCTGCCCGACCGATCTCAGCCGCCGGGCCCGAGACGGCCCAGGGCCCGAGCCGTTTGCGCAAGGCGTCGATTGCGGGTGTCGCGCCAATTGCGAAGCCGAGCCGCAGGCCCGCAAGCCCGAAGAATTTGCCGAACGATCGCAGCACGACCAGCCCGTCCGGACCGCAGCGGGCGGTGAGCGCTTCGTCGGCAGGTGCGGCATCCGCGAAGGCCTCATCCGCGACAAGCAGGCCGCCGCGCGCGCTCAGTTTCTCTGCGAGCCAAACGATGTCTTCGCGTGGCCAAGTCCGTCCGTCCGGGTTGTTTGGCGTCGTCACGACCACCGCGCGGACGTCGTGCGCGATGGTCGTGGGGAGCGTCTCGACGGCCTCGACGTCCCAACCGGCAGCGGCGAACGCGATAGCGTGCTCGGAATACGTTGGCGAGACGACGAGCACGCGCGCGGGTGGTGCAAGGCTCGGCATCAGTTGGATCAGCGCTTGCGTACCGGGCGCGGCGACCAATCCGGCGGTCTCCGGCGCGGCGTAGCGCGCCCGCGCTGCGGCTTCGAGCGCGGCAATCGCAGACGATTGCGGTAGCGCCGTCCAGGCATCGTCCGAAATCCTCGGGATGGGATAGGCGAACGGCGAGATACCGGTTGAGAGGTCGAGCCAGCCGTCCGCCGGTTTGCCGAAGACCCTCTCCGCCAGGGCCATGTCGCCGCCGTGGGGCATCTCGAACGTTGGCTTCACCACGGTTGCGCTCCGATCACTAGCGCGGCCAGCAGCAGCACCTCCGAGGTCTCGATGGTGGCGCCGAAGCCGTCGCCGTTGATGCCGCCGAGCCGCGCGCGCCAGTAGGCGATCGCAGCAGGCGCGATCGCGATTGCGGTCAGGAGGACTGGCGACGTCACGAGGCTCGCAACGGCAAGGATCACAGCCATCGCGATCAGCATCGGCCGCGAGACACCTGCGATGAAGACGGCGCCGCGACCTTCGCCGAGGGGCGGGACGGCAGCGCCGATCGCAGCTGCGATCCAGCGGCTCCAGCCGAAGACGCAGACGACGGCGCCAAGCGTCCAGAGGTCCACCGGGCCGAGTGACTGCAGCAGCGCAAACTTCGCGAGCAGCGCGATGACGATGGCAACGACACCGAACGCTCCGGTGGCCGGATCGCGCGCAACCTCGAGGAAGCGTTTCGGATCGCGGTGGGACGCGGCGAGCCCGTCGGCGGTGTCGGCGAGGCCGTCGAGATGCAGCGCGCCGGTCGCGACCGTCATCGCGAGGACGCCCGCGAGTGCGGCGATGGTCGGATTGATGAGGCTGCCGGCCCAGACCGCCGCGGCGACCAGCGCGCCGATGATGAGGCCGACGGCTGGAAACCACGGGGCCGCGCGGGAGAGATCATCCGCGCGCCAGTCGTCGAGCCGGGGCGTTGGAAGCCGCGTCAGAAACTGTGTTGCGACGACCAGCCCGCGCATCACGCGTCGTCCTGCGAAAGCGAGATGAGTTGGCCCCAGAGTTTACCCGTGTCGTCGAGCCCGACCTTCATCGTCACAAGACAGGCGTATCCGACGTGGATCGCCCAAGCCTGACGCGCGGTGAACCCGCACGCCTCGCTGAGTACGGCGCGAATGACGCCCGCATGACAGACGACGGTTGGCGGCGGGCCTTCGTCCGCAGCACCGGCGGGCGATGGGGCAGCACCAATCAGGTCGCTGAGCCCGCCTCGGACGCGTGAGGTAAAGTCCTGCCAGGTCTCGCCGTCGGGTGCCGTCACCGTTTCGGGGCTT
>JBCBXS010000136.1:0-6912 GCA_039816475.1 Pseudomonadota bacterium
CGGAAGTCCGCCCGATCTTCGATGTGGTGTTGATCGACTGTCCGCCGGGCTTGTCGGTGCTGACGGAGACGTGGCTCCGCGAATGCGATTTCCACCTGACGCCGACCAAGGCCGATTACATCTCGACGTGCGGCCTCGAGGTGTTTCGGCGGTTCAAGACGTTCGACCCCGAAATGGGCTTTGCCGAAAACCTGGGCGTTGCCGTCAACATGTTTGATCCTGCCGCGCAGTCGGAACGCGACTATCGCGAATGGCTGATGCAGACACCGGACAACCGCTGCTTTGCAAGCGTGATCCCGCGCGTCACCGCACTGCAGGATGCCTCGCGACATCTCGGCGAGGAACGCTCTTATTTAGCAAAGTATCCGGGCGAGGCCGGCCGCGCGCTTCGTGCGTTTGCGGGTGAGTTCGTCGCGCGCCTCGATCAGGCAAGCGCAGACGCTGCATCTGCAGCACCTGGCGGCGTGTCGTCCGAGCCGCTCGCGAGAGCTGCTGCCGGCTAACCCAGCGAGCCCCGGCTTCTGTTTCGCTGCGACCCCCGACGTCGAACTGCTTTCGCGACACGACTTGAGTGCGGGCGAACGCGCCGATAGCGTCCTGGCCTGTATTGGGATCGCTCTGGGGCCGCCGACATGCCGCAAACACTGCGCACGCAAGTTTGCATCGTCGGCGCCGGCCCGAGCGGCCTTCTCCTGTCCCAGCTTCTCGCGAAAGCCGGCATCGACAGCATCATCCTGGATCGCCAGTCGCGCGCCCACATCGAGGCCCGCATTCGCGCTGGTGTCCTTGAAGCCGGAACGGCAGAGACGCTGGATGCCGCCGGGGTCGGCGCGCGCATGTACGCAGAAGGCCTGCCCCATTCGGGCTTCGAGCTCAGCTTCGACGGTGACAGCATCCGCATCGATATTGAAACGCTGACCGGCCAACGCGTGATGGTCTACGGCCAGACGGAAGTGACCAAGGACCTTATTGCGCACCGGCTCGAAGACGGCTGCCCGATCGTATTCTCCGCGAAGAACGTCGCGCTTCACGACGTGTCCTCTGACGGCCCGAGCGTGACCTTCGAGACCGACGGCATAACGCGGCGCATCGCATGCGACTACATCGCCGGCTGCGACGGCTTCCACGGCATCTCACGCCAGACGATCCCGGCTAACATCCTGAAGACCTATGAGCGGACATACCCATTCGGCTGGCTCGGCATTCTCGTCGAGAAGCCGCCGGTCTCTGACGAACTGATCTACGCTAATCATGCAAACGGCTTCGCACTTTGCTCGATGCGCAACCCGACACGGAGCCGCTACTACGTCCAATGCCCGCTGACCGACACAGTCGACGACTGGCCGGACGACAGGTTCTGGGATGAACTCTCGATCCGGATCGGTGACGCCGCGGCGCGCAACCTGAAAACCGGCCCGTCATTCGAGAAGAGCATCGCGCCGCTGCGCTCGTTTGTTGCCGAGCCGATGCAGTACGGCCGGCTGTTCCTTGCAGGCGACGCGGCGCACATCGTGCCACCGACCGGCGCGAAGGGGCTTAATCTAGCCGTCGCCGACCTACGCGTGCTGGCAAACGCGTTCGCAGCCCACTACCGCGACGGCGACAGCTCGCGGCTCACCCGATACTCGCAGACATGTCTTGAACGGGTCTGGAAGGTCGAGCGCTTCTCGTGGTCACTCTCGATGATGCTGCATCAGTTTCCCGACATGTCGCCGTTCGAGAAGAAGATGCAGCGCGCCGAGTTCGACCTGATCGCGTCATCGGAGACCGCGCAGAGGTTGGTTGCCGAGAACTACGTCGGTTTGCCCGTCGAGCCACTTGAGATCTGATCCGCGCAAACCAACGACAGAGCTGGCCGGCACAGCGGCGGCGGCGATCAAAATGAGAGAAAATTGGAGCGGGCGAGGCGATTCGAACGCCCGACCCTCACCTTGGCAAGGTGATGCTCTACCCCTGAGCTACGCCCGCTTCCGTTGGCCCAGCCTTACGGCGGGCGTGTAGCTATCGCGCAAACGCCTGAGATGTGCAAGAGGATTTGGCGGCCGCACGGAGGGCTTCTGGAAGCCCTGCGAGCCTCGGCCTCAAACAGCCCCATCGACTTCGCCGCCGCGCGAGACGGACCTCTATGAAAGCTGCGCGTTCAGACCTTTTTGCCTACCTCGACCAGCTCGGGATCAAGACGACAACCGTCGACCACCCCCCGGTCTTCACGGTGGAGGAAAGCGAGGCGCTGATCGATCGGCTTCCGGGCGGGCACACCAAGAACCTGTTTCTGAAGGACGCGAAGGGCCGACTGTTCCTTCTGGTGGCAGAAGCCCGCGCTGACGTGCCGATGAAGAAGCTTCACAAGATGATCGGCTGCGCGCGCCTGAGCTTCGGCAAACCCGATCTGCTGGAGGAAAAGCTCGGCATCTCGCCCGGCTCGGTTACGGCGTTCGCTGCGATGAACGATACGAACGGCGATGTGGTCGTGTATATTGACCAGACCCTGCTGGCGCACGACGTCATCAATTGTCATCCGCTGGAGAACTCGGCGACGACGGCGATCGCCCGCGACGACCTCATTGCGTTTCTAGAAGCGACCGGTCACCCGCCGACGCCGATCGATCTGACCGCGATCCCCACGACCGACTAATCGTCGACGCTGACTGCCCTGATCGCCCTGCGCCCCACCACGCCACAACGAGCTGAACCCATGGACCTTAATCTTTCAGGCACACCGACCGGCGCGGCCGCCCCGGGCACGATCAAAGACGGGACGACGGCGACGTTCACCGCCGATGTCATGGAGGCGTCCCGCGACGCGCTTGTGCTTGTCGATTTCTGGGCGACGTGGTGCCAGCCGTGTAAGCAACTGACGCCCGTGCTCGAGAAGGTCGTCGAAAGCTACGGCGGCGCTGTAAAGCTCGTAAAAATCGATGTCGACAAGAACCAGACGCTGGCGGCCCAGCTTCGGGTGCAGTCTCTGCCGACCGTGATGGCATTTGTCGGTGGGCGTCCGGTCGACTTGCTGATGGGCGCCGTCAGCGAAAGCGAAGTCCGCGCCTTCATCGAGCGCTGTGGTGTTCAGCCCGATGGGGCTGCGGAATTGGCGGAAGCGCTGAAGGCGGCGCAGCAGGCACTCGCCGAAGGTCAATTACAGGAGGCCGCCTCCATTTTCGCGAGCATCCTGCAGGTTGATCAGCAGAACACCGAGGCGCTGGCGGGGCTCGCCTCCTGCTATCTGAAGTCAGGTGATCGCGAGCGCGCGCAGCAGACGCTGAGCCTCGTCCCGCCCGACCAGATGGGCTCTGAAGCAGTCAAAAGCGTCGAGGCTGCGATTGCGTTGGCCGAGCAGGCGGATGCTGCCGGTCCGCTGTCTGAACTCGAGGCGAAGGTCTCGGCCAATCCGGACGATCACCAGGCTCGGATCGACTTTGCGCTCGCCGCAGCCGCCGGCGGCCAGAAAGAGAAGGCACTCGACTCGCTGATCGAGTCCTTCAAGCGGGACCGTACCTGGAACGACGAGGCTGCCCGAAAGCAGCTGCTCACGTTCTTCGAGGCCTGGGGTCCGATGGACAAAATGACGATCGAAGGCCGAAAACGTCTGTCATCGGTAATGTTTGCCTGACCGCGGCTTTCGCGGGAAATTAAAGGCACCGCCGCGACGCGGAACCGACACAGGCGTGCAGGGCCAGCACGAAACCCGCGGGGATCAGCCGTGCTCATTAAATACACGCTCGTAAGTGAGATCCCGCAGCGGATTCCGGTCTTTCCGCTGCGCGGCGCCCTGCTGCTTCCGCGCGCGACGCTGCCGCTGAATATCTTCGAGCCGCGCTATCTTGCGATGATCGATGAGGTCATGACCGGCCATCGCATTCTCGGCATCGTCCAACCGGCCGGCGGTGACGACAGCGAAAGCCCGCAGGGCAACGACTACGGCGTCCGGGCCGTCGGATGCGCAGGTCGGCTGACGGCCTATCAGGAACTCGACGATGGCCGCCTGATGATCACACTGACGGGCGTTTGCCGGTTCCGGATCGCGAGCGAAGCGGAAGGCCCTGCGCCCTACCGCTGCTTCAACGTGAACTATCAGGAGTTCGCTCAGGATCTTGATGCCGGCGCGGGCGAAGACACCGTCGACCGCGATGTGCTGCACCGCGTGCTTAAAGCCTACCTCGAGAGCAATCGGCTTTCGGCGGACTGGCAGGCGATCGCGGATGCGCCGACCGAGTTGCTGGTCAATGCATTGTCGGTGATTAGCCCGTTCGCCGCGGAGGAAAAACAGGCGTTGCTCGAAGCGCCGACACTTAAGGACCGCGCTGATGTCCTGGTCGCGCTGACGCAGATGGAACTGGCATCGAACGACGACAACAGCGGTGGAACGTTGCAGTGACCGCCGGTGCGGATCGCGCCGGGGGGCAAGGCGATGGCAACAGTCACGGCGGCAAGAGCGACGTCGCCTCGGCCGGTACTGAAGAGACCAAGGCCCCGCCGAAGGTCGATCGCGCGCTGCTTGAATTCCTCGTCTGCCCCGATCGCAAGACAACGCTCATCTATGATGCCGCCCGGCAGGAGCTGATCAGCCCGGCAGCCGACCTTGCGTATCCCATCCGCGATGGTGTCCCGCTGCTGACAGCGGATTGCGCGCGGCATCTCACCGATGACGACCGCAGGCGGCATCGCATCAAGGTGTAGAGGCAGAAGGCGCTGGTGCCACCGGCGACCGTGCTGGGCGGTCGCCTGACACCGAGCTCCCGCTACGCGGCGTCCTTCACGGCCAGGCGTGCATGACGGTCCGCGAGATAGTCATCGCTCTGCATCTCGACGAGGCGCGATGCTGTTCGCGCGAACAGATCAGCGCCATCTCCGGCCTGATAGATCTCATCGGGTGCGGCATCTGCCGTCGCAATCAGGCTCACGCGCTCATCATAGAGCGTGTCGATCAGGTTGATGAGGCGACGCGCCTCGTTGCGCTTGGCCGGCGAAAGCCGCGGGATGCCGCTGAGGAAGACCGTATGGAACGCCTTTGCGATGGCGAGATAGTCGCGCGTGCCGAGCGGCGCCTCGCACAGCTCCGCGAACGTGAACCACGCACAGCCATCCGACATCATCGGCACCTGCAGCCGCCGGCCCTGGACTTCCAGCGTGCTTCTGGTGGTCGTGCTTTCCGAGGCGACTTCACTCCAGAGTTCCTGCAGCCGGTCGCGTGCCGCCTCATCGTCCGGCACGAAATAGAGCGCGCGGCCTTTGAGCTTGGCAAGGCGGAAGTCTTCCCCGTCCGGGAAGGCAAGGACGTGCATATGCGCCTCAATCAGCCCAATAAACGGCACGAACAGGTCTCGGTTGAGCCCATTCGCATAGAGCCCTTCGGGCGGGACGTTCGACGTGGCGACGACCACAAGCCCGCCGTCGAACAGCTTCTCGAACAGGCGCCCGACCAGCATCGCGTCAGTAATGTCGGTGATGTGCAGCTCGTCGAAGCAGAGGACGCTTGTCTCGGACAGGATCTCCGCTGCCACGACCGAGATCGGGTCCTCGCGGCCGTCCTGCCGCGCCCGCCCGATGCGGTCGTGCACGTCTGCCATGAAGCCGTGGAAGTGGGCACGCCGTTTGCGGGCCTGCTGTAGGCCCGCGAAGAACATGTCCATCAGCATCGTCTTGCCGCGGCCGACACCACCCCAAAGGTAAAGGCCCTTTACCTTTTCCAGTTGTCGCCTGAAGAGGCGGTCCGCGAACGATTGCGGCGCGATGGTTGCGAGATCTGTTGCCACGCGCTCGAACGCCCCGATCGCATGGCGCTGCGCGGGATCGTCTTTGATCTCGCCAAGACTGATGCGCTTTTCGTAGCGCTGTGTGAGATCAATCGTCATCGCGCGACCGTCGTCCCCCAACTTTCTGACGCGCCACCTATCATTACCGATGATGACTTGCAGCGCCTCCGTTCGGCGCACGCAGCGCAGAACGAACAAGTGCGTGCTGCGAAACAAAGTCAGCGACGCATGTCGCGTCGTTAAAAGTTTTCGAAGAAATGCATTCGCAATTGAGACGCCGAACGCTTCTTTCGCGAGGTCCGCGCACTTTGCAAAACGCGAGTTTTGAAACGTGCGTCACTTCGAATTCAAACTCGCAACATGCGTTTTGATGATTTCGTGCAACAAAAAGACGAGTGCATTTCAAAAAACGAACTGCTCAACGAATTTTCCTGTCAACAAATCAATTGGGATTGCGCAGGGTTTTTTTGTTCGAACCGATTCGAACCGAACCTGGGAGAGAATGATGGCTAAAGCAGTTACGAAGAAAGCAGTGAAGAAGGCGCCGGCTAAGAAGACGGCCGCCAAGAAGACGACGCGTAAGGCAGCTGCACGCAAGACGACGGCTCGCAAGACCGCAGTCCGCAAGACGGCAGCGAAGAAGGCAGCTCCGAAAAAGGCAGCTCCGAAGAAGGTCGCCGCCAAGAAGACGGCAAAGAAGGCTCCTGCGAAGAAGAAGGCTCCGGCTCGTAAGACGACGATCCGTAAGGCTTCGACGGCAAAGAAGCCTGCTGCAAAGAAGGCTCCTGCCAAGCGCGCAGTGGCAAAGAAGACGGCGACAAAGGCTCCGGCCAAGCGTCGTGTTACGCGCAAGAAGGCTGCCTAACTGCAGCTCTTCTCCCGGTGGCGCCAGTCCTGGCGCCAAACCGGGATTGCTTTTCGGGGCCGGCTCCAGACACCGGATCCTGAAACTGAAAAACCGGCCTGCTGAAAAGCACGCCGGTTCTTCTTTTTTAGGGCTTATTATTCCGGACGGAAATTAATTAACGTCCGGAGATTAAATCAGACCCGCCGCTCGACCATCAGCTTTTTCAACTCGGCGATGGCCTTCGCGGGGTTCAGACCCTTTGGGCACGCTTTCGCGCAGTTCAGAATGGTATGGCAGCGATACAGCCGGTAC
>JBCBXS010000137.1:0-6894 GCA_039816475.1 Pseudomonadota bacterium
GCACCGCCTCTTGGTTGTGCAGCACGTCGCGTTCTTCGACCGAGCGCGCGAGAACGGGGAGGCGGTGCGAAATATCCTCGCCCACTGCCGCGAAGCCGATGTCACGTTTGTCGGCATTGGCGGGACCGGGCCCGAGGCGCCGCTTGTCCTAGACGGCGTCCTGACGCGGGCCGAGATGTCGGAAATGATCAAAGCCGGCGCAGTCGGAGAGATCACGAGCTGGATCTTCGATAAGGCGGGGCAGGTCATCGCGCATCCCGTCAACGACCGCGTCGCGAGCGCACCTTTGGTTGTCGCGTCAGAGAGACCCGTTGTCGGGATCGCAGCCGGAGAAAACAAGGTCGCTGCCATCCGTGCGGCCCTGTCAGGCCGTCTGATCAACGCGCTTATCACCAATGAGCTGACGGCTGAGGCCTTGCTCGGCAATCCTCGCTGACACGCCCCAAAAGCGGCGCGACTTCGCCAACAGTCGGGGTTCGTGACAGTGCGAAGGCTCTTGACAACGGGTCCCACCGTTCGCGAACATCTGCCCGCATAAATAGCAAAAGCCCAGCAATGGGCTCGGGAGGAAATCAATGAGATTGACTGCACGTGCCCTTGCGGGCGCGGCGGCGGTTACGCTGCTCGCATCGCCGTCCCTCGCGCAGAAGCTGACGATCGCGACCGTGAACAACGGCGACATGATCCGAATGCAGAAGCTGACGGACGACTTCACGAAGAAAAATCCGGGAATTGAACTCGAGTGGGTCACGCTCGAGGAGAACGTCCTTCGCCAGAAGGTGACGACGGACATCGCCACGAAGGGTGGCCAGTACGACATCATGACGATCGGGACTTACGAAGTGCCGATCTGGGGCTCAAAGGGCTGGCTCGTCTCGCTCAACGACCTGCCGGGTGCCTATGACGTTGATGATCTGCTGCCGGCAATCCGCGGCGGCCTCACGGTCGACGGCAACCTCTATGCAGCGCCGTTCTACGGCGAGAGCTCGATGGTCATGTACCGGGCCGACCTCATGGAAAAGGCTGGCATGAAGATGCCGGACAAGCCGACGTGGGAGTTCATCCGCAAGGCTGCCAAGGCCATGACCGACAAGGACAACGGCGTCTTCGGCATCTGCCTGCGCGGCAAGGCCGGCTGGGGCGAGAACATGGCGTTCCTGACGGCGACGGCTAATTCGTTCGGTGCCAAGTGGTTCGACATGAACTGGAAGCCGCAGTTCGATTCAGAGCCCTGGAAGAAGACGCTTAATTTCTACATCGACATGATGAAGGAGTCGGGCCCTCCAGGTGCGTCGTCGAACGGCTTTAACGAGAACCTTGCTCTGTTCCAGTCGGGCAAGTGCGGCATGTGGATCGACGCGACGGTCGCTGCATCGTTCGTGACGAACCCCAAGGACTCGCAGGTCGCCGACAAGGTCGGCTTCGCGCTGGCGCCTGATACTGGTCTCGGCAAGCGTGGCAACTGGCTCTGGGCCTGGAGCCTCGCGATCCCAGCCGGCACCAAGAAGCAGGAAGCTGCCAAGAAGTTCATCGCCTGGGCGACGTCGAAGGACTACCTGGAGCTGGTGGCATCGAAAGAAGGCTGGGCCAACGTCCCGCCGGGGACGCGCACGTCGCTCTATGAGAATGCCGAGTACGCGAAGGTGCCGTTTGCGAAGATGACGCTCGACAGCATCAATTCGGCGGACCCGAAGAACCCGTCCGTCGACAAGGTGCCGTATGTTGGCGTCCAGTTCGTTGCGATCCCGGAATTCCAGGGCATTGCAACGTCGGTTGGCCAGCAGTTCTCTGCAGCACTTGCAGGCACTGTCTCGGTGGATCAGGCGCTGCAGAACGCGCAGTCGCTGACCACGCGTGAAATGACGAAGGCCGGTTACATCAAGTAACGCTTCGCATTGGCCCTGGAGGTCGACTGTTCGTCGGCCTTAAAGGGGGACACGACACCTCGGCCGGTCTGTTTTCGGGGGAGAACGATCGGTCAAGCACCGGCGCGCATTAGCGCCGGTGCCGTCGCTTCAGATGTTTCCTGTCCCTTAAAGAGATGCGGCCCGAACGCGGGGATCTGACGTGGCTACAGCCCATTCGCGCACCGCTGCCCGCGTTATGCTCACGCCGGCCGTCATCCTGTTGCTTGTCTGGATGATCGTGCCGCTGTCGATGACGGTCTACTTCTCGACGCTCAACTACAATCTGCTGTCACCAGGCACCGAACGCTTCGTCGGCACGCATAACTACCGCTATTTCCTCACCGATCCCGCGTTCTTCAGCGCGCTCTTCAACACGCTCATGCTGGTCGGCGGCGTCCTCATCATCACGACCATTGGTGGCGTGCTGCTCGCGCTTATGCTCGATCAGCCGATCTGGGGGCAGGGCGTTGTCCGCATGATGGTGATTGCACCGTTCTTCATCATGCCGACCGTCTCGGCGCTGGTGTGGAAGAACATGTTCATGAATCCGGTCAACGGGCTCTTTGCGCATGCCGCGCGCGCCGTTGGTCTGCAGCCGTTCGACTTCCTCGCGCACGCGCCGCTCGCGTCCATCACTCTGATCGTCGCCTGGCAGTGGCTGCCATTTGCGACGCTCATTCTCCTGACGGCGCTGCAGTCGCTCGATCGCGAGCAGATTGAAGCGGCTGAAATGGACGGGGCGGGCACGCTGCAGCGCTTCTTCTACATCACGCTGCCGCATCTCGCCCGGGCGATGACGGTGGTGATCCTGATCCAGACGATTTTCCTGCTGTCGGTGTTCGCCGCGATCCTCGTGACGACCAACGGCGGGCCGGGCACGGCGTCGACCAACCTGACGTATCTGATCTACGCGCAGTCGCTTCTGCAGTTCGATGTTGGCGGCGGCTCCGCCGGCGGCATCGTCGCTGTGATCCTCGCAAACATCGTTGCCATCTTCCTCATCAGGATGATCGGCAAGAACCTCGAGACATAGGCGATGGCTCGAGCAGTCTCACCCCGCAGGAAACTCGCCGTCACCGTATTCGCGTGGGCGATCGGCGTGACGATCTTCTTTCCCGTGCTCTGGACGATCCTAACGAGCTTCAAGACCGAAGCCGAGGCGATCGCGTCGCCCCCGTCATTTCTGTTCTTCGACTGGACGTTCGAAAACTACGGCGAGGTGCAGTCGCGGTCCGATTACGTGCGCCACTTCACGAATTCGGTAGTCCTCTCGATCGGATCGTCGCTGCTCGGCCTGCTGATCGCGGTGCCGGCGGCATGGTCGATGGCTTTCGTGCCCTCGCGCCAGACAAAGAACGTCCTGATGTGGATGCTGTCGACGAAGATGCTGCCGCCGGTCGGGGTCCTGGTGCCGATTTACCTGCTCTTCCGCGATGCGGGCCTGCTGGATTCCCGGGTCGGGCTCGTCCTCGTGCTGATGCTGATCAACCTGCCGATCATCGTCTGGATGCTGTTCACGTACTTCAAAGAGATCCCGGCGGAGATCCTTGAAGCCGCGCGCATGGACGGCGCCTCGCTCTGGTCTGAGATCGTCTACGTGCTGACGCCAATGGCGATCCCCGGGATCGCATCGACGCTGCTTCTCAACATCATCCTCGCCTGGAACGAGGCGTTCTGGACGCTCAACCTGACGACGGCCAATGCTGCACCGCTCACGGTCTTCATTGCGAGTTACTCGAGCCCCGAAGGCCTGTTCTATGCGAAGCTCTCCGCAGCCTCGACCATGGCCATTGCGCCCATCCTGATCCTCGGCTGGTTTAGCCAGAAGCAGCTTGTGCGCGGTCTCACATTTGGAGCCGTGAAGTAATGGGCGCGATCTCACTCCGGCAGGTCACGAAAAGCTTCGGCGATGTCGAAGTGATTAAGCCGCTCGATCTTCATATCGCCGAGGGCGAGTTTGCGGTGTTCGTCGGCCCGTCCGGCTGCGGGAAGTCGACGCTGCTGCGGCTGATCGCCGGACTTGAGGATGTCTCGAGTGGCCACATCGATATCGATGGGGCGGATGCGACGAATGCTTCGCCCGCCCAACGCGGCCTTGCGATGGTCTTCCAGTCCTACGCGCTTTATCCGCACATGACGGTCGCAAATAACATCGCGTTTCCGCTGAAGATGGCAGGCGTCGATGCCGCGACCCGCAAGCAGAAGATCGCCGATGCAGCGCGCATCCTGAATCTCACCGATTATCTGGACCGCAAGCCGGCGCAGTTGTCCGGCGGCCAGCGCCAGCGCGTTGCGATCGGCCGCGCGATCGTGCGCGAGCCGAAGGCATTCTTGTTCGACGAGCCGCTCTCGAACCTTGATGCGGCACTTCGCGTGAGCATGCGGACCGAGATCTTAGAGCTGCACCAGTCTCTGAAGACAACGATGATCTACGTCACTCACGACCAGGTCGAGGCGATGACGATGGCCGACAAGATCGTCGTCCTTCGCGATGGTCGCGTTGAGCAAATCGGCTCGCCGCTAGAGCTCTATCGCGCGCCGGCAAACCTGTTCGTGGCAGGCTTTATCGGGTCGCCGCGGATGAATTTCGTGACCGGCACCTACGCCTCCGAGAAAGGCGCTGACACCGTCGGCATTCGGCCCGAGCACATCCTCGTCGGAGGGGAGGGCGGCGAGTTGAGCGGCACCGTCGGCGTTGCTGAGCATTTGGGCTCAGACACATTCATGAACGTCGAGGTGGCCGGGCTCGGGACGCTCAGGGTCCGTGCCAACGGCGAAGTCGGCCTCAACTACGGGGATACAACCAAGCTGACGATACCGCCCGCGCGCTTGCATCGCTTCGATGCCAACGGACAGGCGATCTGATGCAGCGCCTCGCCGGCAAGACAGCTCTTATAACGGGCGCCGCACGCGGTATCGGCGCAACGTTCGCGAGCGCTTACGTCCGCGAGGGCGCGCGCGTTGTGATCGCCGACATTGATCTGGAGCGGGCCAAAGCGACTGCCGATGAGATCGGCGAGGGTGCTTTTGCGGTTCAGTTCGACGCCACGGACAGGTCGTCGATCACGCATGCATTCGATGTCGCTGAAGATGTCACCGGTGCCGTCGTCGACATTGTCATCAATGGCGCAGCCCTGTTCGATCTCGCGCCCATCGTTGAGATCACCGAGGAGAGCTTCGACCGGCTGTTCGCGCTCAACGTCCGCGGCACGATGTTCACGATGCAGGAAGCAGCACGGCGCATGATCGCGGCTGAGCGGCCCGGCAAGATCATCAACATGGCAAGCCAAGCCGGCCGCCGCGGTGAACCGCTTGTCGCCGTCTACTGCGCGACCAAAGCTGCCGTCATCAGCCTCACGCAGTCAGCAGGCCTGGACCTCATCCGCCATCGCATCAACGTCAACGCGATCGCGCCGGGCGTGGTCGACGGCGAGCACTGGGACGGCGTCGACGCACTCTTCGCGAAACACGAAGGTCTCTCACCCGGGGAAAAGAAAGCGCAGGTCGGCGCCGCAGTCCCATTCGGCCGGATGGGCACTGCGGATGACTTGACCGGTATGGCGATCTTCCTTGCGACGGCCGAGGCCGATTACATCGTTGCCCAGACGTTTAACGTCGATGGCGGCAACTGGATGAGCTAGCGATGGCTGCAGCCGACCAGAACACCGGGGCGACAGAGCAGCCTGCGGTTGCCACCCCGCAGTACGATCGCGCGCAACTGTCGGCGGGCATCGTCCACATTGGCGTCGGCAACTTCCACCGCGCACACCAGGCTTACTATCTCGATCGCCTGTTCAATGAGGACCGCGACCACGACTGGGCGATCGTCGGGGCCGGGCTGATGCCCTATGACGCCGCCATGCGCGCCGACCTCGCGCGTCAGGACTGGATGAGCACGGTTGTGGAGCTTGATCCGGACGGTCTCTTTGCGCGGCGCGTCGGTGCGATGATCGATTATGCGGAGGTGAGCGCCGAGGGTCTGATCCGCGCGCTGACCCGGCCTGAAATCAGGATTGCCTCACTGACGGTCACTGAAGGCGGATACTTCGTCGATGCAACCTCCGGCGGTCTCGATTTCGACCACCCCGCCATCTGCGCCGACTTCGCAAACCCTGATGCGCCACAGACCGTGTTCGGATGTCTGATCAAGGCGCTCGGCCAGAGGCGCGCGTCCGGTCACCCACCGCTGACGTTGATGTCGTGTGACAACCTTCCCGAGAACGGGCACGTCACCCGCACGACTGTGCTTGGCCTCGCAAACGAGATCGATGGCGACCTTGCCGGTTGGATCGCCGACAACGTCGCGTTTCCCAATGGGATGGTCGATTGCATTACGCCGGCAACCTCCGACCGGGAGCGCTCGCTGGTGCGCGAGACGTTCGGCATCGATGATCCGCGTCCGGTGACCTGCGAGCCGTTCCGGCAATGGGTTCTGGAGGACACCTTCTCGTCCGGGCGCCCAGCCCTCGAACGCGTGGGCGTTGAGTTCGTCAACAACGTTGCCGCCTACGAGCTGATGAAGTTGCGCATTCTGAACGGCGGGCACGCGGCGATCGCATATCCCGCGGCGCTGATGGAATACGAGCTCGTCCACGAAGCGATGGGCGCGCCGCTGATCCGCGCGTTCCTCGACAAGCTTCAGCGCACCGAGATCATTCCGACGGTCCCAGCGATCCCGGGTGTGGATTTCGGTGCCTACTTCGCAACAATCATCGAGCGGTTCTCCAACTCTGCCGTGCGCGACACGATCCCAAGGCTCTGCCTTGATGGCTCAAACCGGCAGCCGAAGTTCATCCTGCCGGCGATCAAGGACCGACTGGCAGCCGGCGCGTCGATCGATGGGCTGTCGCTCGAGGTCGCGCTCTGGTGCCGGTATTGCGCAGCCGCCGCGAACGGCGAGGGGAGCATCGTTCTTGAGGATGAGTTCGCCGACACACTGAAGGTACACGCGGCGCGAACAGCACAAGACCCGACAGCGTTCCTCGAA
>JBCBXS010000138.1:0-6878 GCA_039816475.1 Pseudomonadota bacterium
AGCGCGCGCGCCGCACTCAGCGCCTTCTCTTCAGCATTGTCGATTGCGACCGGCACGTTGAAGACCGCGAGCAACCCATCGCCGGTAAACTGGATGACGATGCCTCCGCGATCTGAAACCACGCCGGCGGCTGTGCCGAGAAACCGATTGAGCGGACCGATGACGTCCGTCGGCGTGCGGCCCGAGGCGAACGAAGTGAACGCTGCGATATCGGCGACGAGCACCAGAGCATCCCGCTCTTTCGGTGCGAGCAGTTCTTCGTCCGCGACCAGCTGCTCGGCGATCGCCTCAGGCACGTAAGGCCCGAGCGCCGCCGTGATCCGCTCGCGTTGCGCGCGTTCGGCAGCCCGCTCTTCTTCAGCGGCGATCTGGGCAAAGAACACGCGGCGCGCGCGGTAGACGGCGAGGGCGAGCGTCATGGTCGTCAACAGCAGGACGAACGATTCAATCATGCGGCTGCCCTGGCCGACGAAGTTCATCGACAGGAAGATGCGCTCGTAATCGGCAACCGTTGCCTCTCCAGGCATGTCGCCCCAGCTGAGTGTGATCGGCATGCCGCTCTTGACGTAGAGGAAGGCTCCCCACCACCCGACAACTGCGCAGAGCCCGGTCCAGACAACCAGCCGCCACGAAAGCGACAGGCACGCCATTGCGATGAGCGGGAAGAGGACGAAAACGCCGAACGTCCGGAACGCGATGATCTGCGGCACGTCGGCTTCATCGCGAAGCGGGACGAGTGCGAAGGCCGCGCACATTGCAAACATGTCCGCGGCGTAGATGACAAACTTGACCCACGGCTTGTCGTAGCGCGTTCCGATCACAGCGAGAGCGGCGAGCCCAGAGGCGGTCAGCACGACAAAGATCGCGACAGCCCAGAAGCTGATGGACATCCCTTCGAGCGCGATTGTCGCCGTCCACCAGGTCCCAACGACGCCGATGCCGATCGTGCGGCAGAGAATGGCGAGACGAAGTCCGCTGTGTTCAGCCTTCGCAAGCCGGTCACGGCCGATCGATTCAATGTTTGACTGCGATGACACGACGGACGACCCGGGCAGAGCCACGCACGTTTGGATGCGCACGATGCAATACGCGACCGATCCACAATCAGCGCTCGTTAAATCTTGCTCACGTTAGTCGACGTAGGTGACGCGGTCGGAGTTCAACAGCTCCTCCATGAAGGGGAATGTCGTCAGGCCCTGCTCGACGTCTTTGATGACGCCGGCCTCCACCTCGCGGATCGCCTGGACCTTGCCGGCCACCTCTTCAAGCCGCTCACGCGGGACGACGACCACACCGTCGCGGTCGCCCATGACGATGTCGCCTGGCGCGACCTGCACCCCACCGGCGACGACCGGAAAGCCCACTCTTCCCGGCCCGCTCTTCACGCAGGAATTCGGCGTGATGCCTTTCGCGAACACGGGCAGGCCGACGGCTTCGATGCCAACGAGATCGCGCGCCATGCCATCAATGACGATGGCGCGACAGCCGGCGTTTTTTGCCATCATCGCAGCAATGTCGCCGACGACTGCGGACCCTGAAAAGCTCTCAGAGGCTGCCACGACAACATCGCCCGGCCGCGCTTTTGCGACTGCTGCGATGATCGCGAGGTTGTCGTTCGGCCCCGTGAGGACAGGCAGCGCCGTTCCGATGAACGATGACGCGTCCGCCGCGACCGGCTTGATCGCCGCGTCCAGCGCACCGCGGCCCGAAAGCGCATCCACGAGGTGACCGGTCTGCGCTCCATCGAAAGCTGCGAGCCGGTCGAGGTCCGGGCGCGGCCAGGTCCGCTTGATCTCGAGCAGCGGCGGTTCTTTCAGCATGGTGCGGTTCCCTCCTGATATTGTGAGCAAACGTTACCGAATATGCCCGTGATGAGCCATGGAAACGCCGCCCGCGCTCATGGCGCGTTCAAGAATCGGCCTTTACGTTTGGCAGATGATCCGAACACACCGTTCCGGCCGGCACACAGCCCTTCGCCTTGCATGCGTGGCCCTCGCCTTCGCATCGTCAGTGACCGCTGCGCAGGCTCAGAAACGCACGCCCATGCCGTCCGACATTCTTGTGCTGGGAGACAGCCAAATGTCGTTCGGAGGCGGGCCAGCCTTCCACGCGTTCTTCACCAACATACGCAAGCACTGCAGCGGACTGATGCTGCCCTCCAAGAAACTTGCGGCGATCGAGAAGATGGCAACCGGTGTTATCGGCGTGCGCGCGACCGGCCTCCAGACCTGGCTTTCGAAGTCGCGGAAGGGCAAACGCATGGTGTGCGTCAAAGACCCAACCGGACTCGTCAATGCGCGGGTCATTGGCGCTGCGAAGAACGGCCCGCGCTGGGTCCAGATTGGCGAAAGCCGCGCTCATGATTTCTGCGCGCGCGGGAGATCGCCGCTTCAGGAAATGCTGTCGCAGAAGCGCTACCAGCCAAAACTGCTCGTGCTGCACTTCATGGGGCTGTCAGCGAACCACTGGCTGAAGAAGGGCAACGCCGAGCGCGACATGGCGCAGGTCGTGAAGCTGTTGCCGAAGGATACCGGCTGCATCGTTATGACCACGGCGCCCGGCTACCGCAAAAACATCAACAACCCGCGGATAAAAGCGCAGCCCGTGATCCAGCGTGCTGTGGAGGCGACCAAAGGCCGGTGCACGTTCGTGAAGGGCCTTACCCGCAAAACACTTGCGGCATTCCAGGGCCAGCGCTCGCACTTCTATCGTAATAAGAACGGTCGCGTGCGTGATCCCTATCATCCTGTGCCATCAGCGGCCCGCGCCTTCTTCAAGATGCGCCGCGCACCTCTCTGCCGCGCGGTCATCAAACAGCTCTGGCCGAATGAACCATCGGCGACCCTCGCGGGATCGGAGCCGCGCATTCAGTAAAGTGCGGTTGCCGGATCGCCGCACCTACTTCGTCGCGGCGTCACCGGTCGCGCTTGCATTACCGTCGTTCGTTGTCCTGATGCTTTCAGAGTAGCTGAGCAGGTCGCGGATCAGCTCCGGCTGCAGCGCCTGGTCAGTGGTGTAGTTGGCAACCACGAACCATGCGCCCGCCGAGACGACGGTTGCCGCTGCCCCGTAGACGATCGGCTGCGAGGTCGTCGTAATCGGCATGATGCAGCTACCGTCGAGCAGGAACGGCTTCGAAAAATCTACCTTGAGGTTCTGTTGCAGGATCTCCTTGCCGACGCTGTCCAGTCGCTTGCGAATGGTCTCACCGTTGCTCTTCAGAACGCCCGGCAACGTGTTGCAAAACGTCGTATTGAAGGTCGGGTGATCCTGCGGAGTTTTGTGGCTCGCGGCGTTGTAGAACACCATCCACCAGCGGCTGAGAATACCCGCCTGGCGTCCTTCCGGGATCGCCTTCTCGGCGCACGGCACGAGAACCACCTTGAGGACGTTCCGCATCCGCGATTGGGCCGCCGCCATCGTCGAGAAATATTGCGATGCCGCCGCGGTGCTGTCGTCGATCACACACATTTTGTCGATCGACGGCAGGGTGATCGGCTGACCGCCGACGTTGAATTGCGCGGTTTCAGCAAGTGCCGTCCCGCTAAGGCACACGCTCGCTGCAAGCGAGAGAGAAAGACGCTTCATCGGATGGGATCCTTTGCAGTCAGTCCGCAGTATTGCTGAGACCGGTTTCTGATCCGGCCGCATCTCGCCTGGAGAAACTTGAACTTCAGTCCTTCGCGCGCTCGACGAATTCGCCATCGGCGGTCGTCACGACAACGCGTGTGCCCGCTTCGATGTAAGGCGGCACCATCACCCGCATGCCGTTGTCGGCCACCGCCGGCTTGTACGACGACGAGGCGGTTTGCCCCTTCACCACCGGGTCGGCTTCGACGATCTCGAGCGTGACGCGCGCCGGCAATTCGATCGACACCGGCGTTCCTTCATGCAGCAGCAGCTTGCAGCTCATGCTTTCCTGCAGATAGGCCGCCTGATCGCCGAGGATATCCTTCGGCACTTCTAATTGATCGAACGTTTCGGGGTGCATGAACACGAACGCGGCGTCGTCCTCGTAGAGGTAGTTCATGTCGCGCTCTTCCATGAACGCCTTTTCGACCTGCTCGGTCGTCCGGTAGCGTTCAGACACCTTGATGCCGTCTGCAATGCGGCGCATTTCAAGGTGCGTGACCGGCGTGCCCTTACCCGGATGGATGTTCTCAGCTTTGAGCACAACACAGAGTTTGCCATCGATGTCGAGGACGTTGCCCTTACGAATGGAGCTGGCGATGACCTTGGCCAAATCGGCCTCCTTTGGCGCGCGGTGCGTGGTGCAAACGTTGGCCTGCCTTGTACTGAGAGTTGGCGGCCCGTTCAATCAGCTCGGGCAGGCGTTTGTTCCCCACTCGGCAGGCGCCTAGATCGTGCCGCGCGCGACGGGTGACACGCCGTGGTGGGCAGCCCATCGTCATCTCCATCGGCGTCCGCTTCTGCTCGCGCGCAACCGCATCAAATCTGCGATCCGCGCCTACTTCGAAGCTGAGAGGTTCGTCGAAATCGAGACCGCCGCGCTTCAGGTCTCGCCGAGCAACGAAATCCACCTGCACGCCTTTGCGACCGAACTCCGGGAAGCCGACGGGCACACCGCGCGGGCGTTTCTCCACACGTCGCCAGAGTTTGCATGCAAGAAGCTGCTGGCAGCCGGGGAAGAGCGGGTTTTCACGTTCGCGCCGGTGTACCGCAACGGCGAACGGACGCGGCTGCACACCCCTGAGTTCACGATGCTCGAGTGGTACCGCGCGGGCGGAACCTTCGAGGAAAATTTGTTCGACGACACGATCGCGATCTTCCGGACGGCGGTGACGGAGACCGGGATCGCTGAAATCGCCTGGGACGGCGTCAACTGCGACCCCCACGCTGAACCCGAACGCCTGACGACGACCGAAGCGCTCGCGCGGTACGCCGATCTCGACCTCGACCGCCTGCTCAACGACGAGGGCGGCGGTGATCGCGACAGGTTTGCTGCCGATCTCGAGGCGCGCGGCCTCAGGACTGCACCTGACGACACGTGGTCTGATCTCTTTTCGCGCGTCATGACCGAGCGGGTTGAGCCGAACCTTGGCCGGGGTCGTCCAACGCTGCTCCACCGCTACCCGAAGTCCGAAGCGGCGCTGGCCCGCATCGATGACGACGACCCCCGCTTCGCCTATCGCTTCGAACTCTACGCAGCTGGTGTCGAACTCGCGAACGGCTATGACGAACTGACCGACGCGGCTGAACAGTCGTGCCGGTTCGAGGCCGACATGGACGAAAAGCAACGGCGCTATGGCGAGCGCTATCCGATCGACCCGGACTTTCTCGCAGCCGTTGAACAGATGCCCAACGCAGTCGGCTGTGCGCTCGGCTTCGATCGCCTCGTCATGCTGGCGACAGGCGCGCGCCGTGTTGAGGATGTGGTGTGGACGCCGGTTGCGCCGTTCGAGATGTTCGCCGGCGATGAGACCTGCTAGGGGTGCTGCAGGGGGCCCGACCAACCGAATATCGCGGCGTTCAGCCCAAGCAACGCACGGTGGTTTCACGGCACGCGCGGTTGGAAGAAGGGCGCCGAGGGATCGACTTTGGTCGCAGAACCGTTATGAAGCTTGGGCCGCGTTGAGCCGGCAAATTCAGGTGTAATCCTCCGTGAGCGATCGACCTCAGACGACGCAAACGTCCTTCGACTGCATTCTGGTGGGTGGCGGTCTGGCGAGCCAGTTGATCGCCTATCGTCTGCACGCCGAGCGGCCTGAGGTGCGCATCGCGATCGTCGAACGCGGGACGACACTTGGCGGCAACCATACGTGGTCGTTTCATTCGACCGACGTGACGACGCGGGAAGCGTTATGGCTCGAGCCGCTGATTTCCTATCGATGGGACGACCAGATCGTCCGGTTCCCAGGTCAGGAGCGGCGCCTCTCAACCGGATACCGATCGATGACTTCCGATGGTCTGGCAGCTGCCGTTGAAGCGCTGCCGCGCGTCACGGTGCTCTCGGATCAGATCGCAACGGGCCTGTCGCCTGAACACGTCCTTCTCGAAGACGGCACAGAGTTGCACGCGCCGCTGATCGTCGATGCGCGGGGTGCTCTTACAGAGCAACCGCTCGCGCTTGCCTATCAAAAGTTCTTCGGTCTCGAGATCGAAACCGCCGAGCCGCACGGCGAGACAACGCCGGTCATCATGGACGCGACCGTCCCCCAGTTCGACGGCTACCGCTTCGTCTACACGTTGCCGATCAGTCCGACGCGTATCCTCGTTGAAGACACCTACTACAGCGAGGCGCCCGAACTCGCGAAGCCGCTGCTCGAGCAACGCACGCGCGATTACATCCGCGCAAAGGGCTGGCAGATCGCAACGGACGTCCGGACCGAGAGCGGCATTCTGCCGATCACGCTTGCCGGCGACCTCGACAAGCATTGGGCCGAACTCGGCAACGAGCTTCCCCGCGTGGGGCTTAGAGCGTGGCTGTTTCATTCCACAACGGGTTACAGCCTGCCGAACGCCGTCAGGCTCGCAGACCGTATCGCGGCGGCACCAACTCTGACCTCCGGCGCCATCGCCGACCTTGTCCAGCGGACCTCGCGAAAAGTCTGGTCGGATCAGGCGTTCTACCGGTTGATCAATCGCCTGCTGTTCGTCGGCGCGCGACCGGACGAGCGCGTCGCCGTCATGGCGCGGTTCTATCGCCTTCGCCAACCCCTCATCGAACGCTTCTATGCAGGACGCAGCACGCTCTACGACAAGGGCCGCGTCCTTTCCGGCAAGCCGCCGATCCCAATCTCGCGCGGTATCGGCGTGATCCCACCGGAACGCGCCTGGGACTTCGTTGCCCGTCGACAGCATCTCGCGCCGGAGCTTGGCTGACGGATGGACGACGTTGTTGCGCTGAGCCGCGAGCG
>JBCBXS010000139.1:0-6834 GCA_039816475.1 Pseudomonadota bacterium
TGTCCGGCGTCTTCGCAAGTAACTGCGCCGCAATCGCGGCAACGCGGGCGGCGGCGATAATGCTTGCGTCTCCACCCTGGTTTGACGGCTGCGCGGATGTCTGAGCGGTACCGGTTTTCACATCGACGGCGATATGGACGCGGCGCTGTCCTGTGTTCGCACGCGCCGAAGGCGTGCCGGTGACGATGATCAAGTTGCGCAGCTTCGCGACTTCGGGCGGTGCGGGATCAGGAACCGGGCCCTCGGTCCCATTGAGCGTCGTGGGCAACTGATCGAGGTCATGCGCGCCGCTTCCGGCCGGCGCGACGATCAGCAGATGCCGGAAGCGCGCGGCTGCGGCTTTGACCCAAGCGAGCATCGCGGCGCTGTTGCCGATCGCAGGGGTGACGACGACACGTGCCGGCGTCTGCGAAACAAAGCCGATCGCCTGCACGAACTTCGCCGTGTCGTTCGCCGGAGCGCGCACGACAACGAGACTGCCGTTCGCAGTGTCCGCAAAAAACGCCCGATGCGGGTGCGCGGCCTCAGGGTCGGGATCGAAGGGCGTCGCATCACTGTCGATGAAGTCCCAGCCGATCGGGACGCCCTCGCCGTCGCGGGCAAGGCGTTTGGCGATCTCCGGCTTTCGGTAGTCGACCCCGCTGCCGATGATCGCGACGTAGGGCGGCCCTGCGTCTTTACCGGCGTTGGCATTCGGGTCGGCCGCAGTCGCAGGCGGGACAGCGATGACTGAGAGCACGCAGCAAGCGAAGAGTGCCGTGACGACCGACCGTGCACTGCTTTGAAGGCACGGGGTCATGGCCGTTTCTTTCGTTTGCGACGGCTGCCCAGATCGAACTGCGCGACGACGAAGTCGGCAAGCCCCTCGACGTCGTCGAGGGCAAAGGTCGGACGCCCGGCTGTCGTGACCTCGTGGTCCGCGGCAATTGCGATCACCTCGGGATCGCGTTCGCTGATCGGTGTCTGTTCGCGGGCGGCGCGGCGCCGGACCTCGATCTTCGGGATGGCGGCTGACTTGAACCCTTCGACGACGATCAGATCGGCAGGGCCCATACGGCCTAAGAGATCGGCGAATGCTGCAGCGTCGTCGCCGCCGATGCCGGCCTCGCTGACGATCGCCCAGCGATGGCCTGACGTGAGCCCGACCTGTGCGGCGCCGGCCCTGCGATGCCGCGCTGAATCTGTTTCGTCGTCGTCAACGCGAAATCCGTGATGGGCGTGCTTCATCGCGTGGACGTTGAGACCGCGCCGCGTGAGTTCCGAAATCAGCGCCGACGTGAGCGTCGTCTTTCCCGATGATTTCCAACCCACAATCCCGATCGCGGGCGTTTTCTGTATCGGCCCCTCGACATCGAGAATAGCGTTCGCGTAGGCGAGCTCAGCAGCCGTGTTGACGTTAAAGAACGGGTCGACTGGGTGGCCATTGATGTTGGCGAGCGGGAAGGGGACCTGCGTCGTCCCATGACGGTCAGTCCAGTGCAGGACCTTTCGGACGCCGTCGGCCAATGCGGCGGCAAGATCATCGGCAAGGGCGGTCGGCCAAAGCCCGATCACCGGATGAAGCTGGCCGGCAGACTGCGCAAGCGGGATGCCGCCGTCTGCCTCAAGCGCCGCGGTCAGGCGCCGGACAAGCGATTGTGGCAGGAAGGGTGCGTCCGTCGAGATCGTTGCAATTGCGCCGACGTCTGGCCGGTTTGCTCGGGTCCATTGTAGGCCCGCCAGGACACCGGCGAGCGGCCCTGGATGATCTGCGATCGGATCGGCAACAACGGGAAAGCCGAGATCGTCAAAGCGCGCGGGGTCGCCATTGGCGTTGAGGATGAGTTCGGAGACCTGCGGCGTCAGCGTCTCGATCACATGCGAGAGCATTTCGCGTCCGGCCAGCAGGCGGCGGCCTTTGTCCCCACCACCCATCCGGCGCGCCTGACCGCCCGCGAGCAGAACGCCGACAACTTCGCCGCCGCCAGCCGCCGTCATCAGGCTTCGCCGTCGCCGTAATAGACGTGCCACGTCCCCCACGCGAGCGGCGCTTCGGACGTGTGTCCGAGGACATCATCTGCGAGATGTTCGTCGGCGTCTGCGATCTCTTCGATCTCCTCGACGACGGAATGGTCTTCGATCGCAATCACACGCAGGCCCTCGGCCTTTGCAGCCTTCTGGACCAGCCGGTCGACGTCGCCCTTCTCCTTCGCGACCGCTGCGACCCAGACGTAGGCGCCTTCCTCTTCCTCGGAGAACAGCTTCTGCTTCGCCGTCTTCTCGAGCTGGACAAGCGCCAGCCACCAGAACTTGTCGTCAGGGATATCCGGGAGGACCGCTTCCTGGTCTTCACTCTCCCACATCGACAAAGCTCCCCTTACGCGCGTGCTTGGCGTCCTCGTCCGGGATTGCGCGCGCATCGGCATCGAAGATGATCCGGTCTTCGCCGGCGAGGACGACGAAACGTTTGCCGCGTGCGCGTCCGATCAAAGTAAGGCCCGCCTGCCGCGCGAGGCTAACGCCCCATGCCGTGAAGCCAGAGCGAGAGACGAGGATCGGGATACGCATCTTCACGCACTTAATCACCATCTCCGAGGTCAGCCGACCCGTCGTGTAGAAGATGCGATCTTCCGGCGGAATACGGTTGAGCCACATATAGCCGGCGATCTTGTCGATCGCGTTGTGACGCCCGACGTCCTCCATATAGATCTCCGGCTCATCGCGATGGCAAAGCACGCAGCCGTGGATCGCCCCGGCCTTCAGATAGAGGCTCGGCTCAGTGTTGATGGCTTTCGTCAGGGCATAGAGCCAGCTTGTCCGAATGCGCGCCGACGTCGAAAGCGCGATGTCCTCAAACTCCTCCATCAGGTCGCCGAACACGGTGCCCTGCGCGCAGCCTGAGGTCTGGATCTTCTTCTTCAGCTTGTCTTCGTAGTCCGTCTCGCGCGCGGTCCTGACGACGATCGTCTCGATGTCATCGTCGTAGTCGATCGACGTGATCTCGTCGTCATCGCGCAGCATGTTCTGGTTCAGGAGATAGCCGACGGCGAGCAGGTCCGGATGGTCGCCGATCGTCATCATCGTCACGATCTCGCGCGCATTCAGAAACAGCGTCAGCGGGCGTTCGGTCACCACTGAGACGCCGACGGGCTGGCCGGTCTGATCGATGCCCTGAAGGGCCTCCGACAGGCGCGGGTCGTCCGGCGTCGGGGCGACGGCAAAGCGGCCGAGAGGGCCTGATTTCATTTGAGCGTGGCGCACGGTTTCCTCCCGGTTCCGATGTACCGGAGCGCCGGAAACAGCGCAATTTCGCAGTCTTTGCGGTTGTTCTCTTTTCGGCTTATGCGTTGGCTGAGTGCGCTCGGCTGGGCGTTTTTCGCGCGCGTATCCGAGGGTTTGGACGCGGGCTGCGTTAACTTCGTTCCAGTCCGCATCAGTCCGTTGCGGCGGGCTGCGCGGTAGACCGGTCACTGTGCGTCAGATGCTGAGCGGGAACGGCGCACACGGGGCGGTGCAGGGAGTTCGCCAGATGTCGAGACCAACGCGGCGTGCGTTGCTGACCACCGGGGTTGCTGCAGGCCTGTCGATGCCGGCGCTTGCACGGTCCGCAGATGCGCAGACGGCGAAAGCGGGCGACGCTCCTACAACTGTCAGTTGGACGTTGCACCGTCCTTTCGCGCGGTCGCGGGACGCCATCTCGGACGCACTGGCTGACATGGCCACCAGCGTTGCGACGCTGACCAACGGCGCGTTCAAAATCACGATTGCCGAAGCAGACGAAGCTGAGCAGCCGCAATTGCTTGCCGATGTCGGCGCGGGCAAAGCGGACGCCGTACTTGTCGAGCCCGCACGGGCGTTCGGCAAAAACACTGTCGGTCATTTGCTGGGCGGCGTGCCGTTCGGGCTCAACGCGCGGCTGCATCGGGCATGGCTCATCGATCGGCGGGGCCTGCAGCTCATTAATGCCGCGCTTGGCGCGAACGGTCTCCTCGCTCTGCCGTGCGGTGCGCTGGGTGCGCATATGGGCGGATGGTTTCGCCAGGAGGTGACGTCGGCTGCTGGCTTCAAGGATCGTAAGATTGCAATCGACGGCCTCGGCGCCGCGGTTCTGCAACGGCTTGGCGCAAAGCCTGTCACACTCGGCCCGGATGCGGCGCGACGGGCCCTGCAAACGGGCGAGATCGACGGCGTCGTTTGGGGCACGCCCTATGATGACGAGAGCCTGCGCCTGTATCAGAACGCGAGCGTGCTGCACTATCCCGGCTGGTGGAATGGTGCCGGCCAATTGGCTTTGATGGTAGGTGCGAAGAAGCACGCAGCGCTCGCCGATCCGTTCAAGCTCGCGTTGTCCCTAGCGACCGCAGAAGCGGACCGCGCCATCCTTGCCCGGTACGATGCGCAGAACCCCTCAGCCGTTCGGCGCGCCGTTGCAAGCGGCGTTGATCTGCAACCCTACAACGAGGCCATGCTCGACACTGCATTCACCGCGGCCGAGGCTGAGATGACGGCGCGCGCCGAGGCCAGTCCACAGGTCAAGGAGTTGCTCGCGAGCCTGAGGCGCATGCGCCGCGATGGCTATCTCGGCCAGCAACTGTCGGAGACGACATTCGACACTTACATGATGATCCAGCAGCGCAAGCAGACGCTTTAGGCCTGTGGCGGGTCAGAGCGGGTCTACAACTCTGCGTTCTGTCGAGACGGTCTTCGCCCGGCCACCCGGCATCAGCGCAGTTGTCGCAAGGCGAAGCGGGTGCTGAATGTTGACGGCGTCAGCCGCCCGGACCATCCCTGTCCTATGACCTGACGCGCAGCTGATGCGCCACCAGCGACCGGTCGCCCGATTGGAGTTCGGCCGGGTTCATGCGGAGACCCCGAATGTCCGTCACCAAAGAGTCCGTCCTCGACGCCCTTCGGCGCGTGAAGGGGCCGGACCTCGAAAGCAACATCGTCGATTTGGGTCTCGTTTCAGACCCGATCGTGCGCGACGGCAAAGTGATCGTGTCGATCACGGTCGACCCGGCCCGAGCAGAGGAGCTCGAGCCGTTGCGGCAGGCGGTCGAGAAGGTCCTCACAGGCCTCGATGGTGTCGAAACTGCAGCCGCCGTGCTCACCGCCGATCGTCCGGGCGGGGCGAATGCTGGTGCTGGCGGTCCAGCGAGTGCGCCGGCTCGTCCGCCCGAACATCCGCGCGTCACCGAAGCGCGAAATAGAGCCGCTGCGCAGGTAGCGCCGGCGCAACCGCAATCTCCGCCAACGCAACCGTCTCCGGCGTCCGAGACGAAAGCCGCAGGCGTGCCGGGCGTGCGTCATCTCATTGCCGTGGCGTCCGGCAAAGGCGGCGTCGGCAAGTCGACGACTGCGATCAACCTCGCGCTGGGCTTCCAGGCGAACGGTCTCAAGGCCGGAATTCTCGACGCCGACATCTACGGGCCGTCGCAGCCACGCCTCCTTGGCCTCTCGGGTCGACCACAGGCGATGCCGGACGGGCGCACGCTTCGCCCAATGGACGGTTTCGGCCTCAAAGCGATGTCGATGGGCTTCCTCGTCGACGAAGGCACACCGATCATCTGGCGTGGCCCGATGGTGGTCTCCGCGCTGAACCAGATGCTGCGCGAAGTCGCGTGGGGCGATCTCGATGTGCTCGTGATCGACATGCCGCCCGGCACCGGCGATGTGCAGTTGACGATGGCGCAGCAGGTTCCGCTCGCCGGCGCGGTCATCGTCTCAACACCGCAGGATCTCGCGCTCATCGATGCACGCAAAGGCCTCAACATGTTCCGCAAGGTTGATGTTCCTGTTCTCGGGATCATCGAGAACATGAGTTACTTCCTCTGCCCGAGTTGTGGCGTACGGTCGGACATCTTCGGCAATGGCGGGGCTGCGCAGGAAGCAGACAAGCTCGGCCTCCCGTTCCTCGGCGAGATCCCTCTGCATATGGACATCCGTGCGAAGTCCGATGCGGGCCAGCCGATCGTCGCCTCGGAGCCTGGAAGCGAACACGCACAGATCTATCGGACGATCGCGGAGCGGACTTGGGCTCAGGTCCAGGACACCAGCGCGGACCGGATGCCGGCACCGGATCTCACGGTCGGTGCCGACCGCAAGTCGCTCTCGGTCACCTTCGACGGTGGCGAGGCCTACGACCTTCCGGCGGAAATGCTCCGCGTCATGAGCCCCTCGGCCGAGGTGCAGGGCCACAGCCCCGACCAGCGTGTCACCGTCGGCGGCAAGCGGAACGTCCAGATCTCAGAGCTTCGTCCGGTCGGGAACTACGCGGTCCGGATCGTCTTCGACGACGGTCACGACACGGGGCTTTACGCTTGGTCCTACCTTCAGACGCTCGGCCGGGAAGCTGCCAAGCGCTGGGCGGCCTACGAGGCTGAACTCGCCGAGAAGGGCCTTTCCCGCGATTGAACCAGGACGACGCGACCGCGCGAACGCGTGGTTGGGCAAAAGAAAGCCCCGGCGCTGTACGAAGGACGCCGGGGCGGAAGAGATCCGGCCGGGGGAAACCGGACCACTAAGTCTCGGATGCTAGCTCGGAACGTCCGTGGACTTATCACTGCCATTGGGATTAGGGCAAAAGGCCCATTTCATGAGCGAGGACTTCTGCTCCTTGGCCGCGACCTTCTCTGTGATCGCTGCCGACTTGGCCTGATAGTCCGCCTCAGAGATCGCAGCCGTTGCCACTGTCGCCGTGAGCGCGAGCACAACGAGCGCGAACCCATTCAGGTCGTTCCACGAGAATCCGCGCTTCTTTTTGTTTTGTCTGACCATAACTGGTCCCTTCATCATCTCAGTTGGCGGGCCCGTTCATTGCGTGACCCGCTCGTCTGTTAGGCCAACGCTAAGCCT
>JBCBXS010000013.1:0-17506 GCA_039816475.1 Pseudomonadota bacterium
GGGACGGCGTTCTGCCTGAGTTGCGCCCGGTGCTAGATGCGGTGTCAGCGACGCTCGCTTCAGACGAGGCGGCTGTGGCCGAGCGCGGGCGGTCCGGCGACTTTACAATCGCCCTTGGCGACGACGCGTTTCTGCGAACCCTGAACGCCGAGTTCCGCGATCAGGACCAGCCGACCAATGTCCTGTCGTTTCCGGCGCCTCGCCCGCAGGGCCACGCGGCGCCGTCCGGCAACGCCGCGCCAACCTATCTCGGCGATGTTGCGATCAGCTTTGACCGGACCGCGGCCGAAGCGTCTGAGGCCAGTATTGCGATTGGCGATCATGCAACGCATCTCGTCGTGCACGGGTTGCTGCATCTGCTCGGGTTCGATCACGAGACAGACGAAGACGCCGGGACCATGGAAGGTCTCGAAGTGAAGATTTTAGATCGGCTTGGAATTGCGGACCCGTATCGGTCGGGTGAACGTTCGGAGCCAGCGGCAGAAAACCTAAGAAAGGAGACCGCGCGCGATCCCTTTTCGTGAGCAAGGCCGTCAGGGACAGACCCGCTTCATGATCGCGCACAAAGACTATGAGCCAGGATCAAAGTAGATCGCCGAGATCGCAGGACGCCGCGGACGATACCGTGCCAAAGCCTGCGAGCTCGGCTGCTTCCAAATCACAATCCGCGACGCCGGCTGCCACGAACGGCAGCAACGGATCGGGATCGAACGGCTGGTACGCGCTGCTGCGCCAGACGCTTGGACTCCAGACGTCGTCTCTGCGCGAAACGCTTGAGCACGCGCTCCGGTCGGACACCGAAGACACGCACGCCTTCACGACGGAAGAGCGCGAGATGCTGTTGCGGCTGCTGCGCTACGGCGGCCTGCGCGTCGAAGACGTGATGGTGCCGCGCGCGGACATCACGTCCGTGGATGAGACGGCTGCGATTTCTGACGTGCTCAAGGTGTTCGTCGAAAGCGGCGTATCCCGCGTGCCGGTCTACCGCGAAACACTCGATGACCCGATCGGCATGGTCCACATCAAGGACCTGCTGAACGCGCTTATCGCAGAATCGACCGAAGCACCGGCGAACGGCGCCGCCGAACCATCGCACTCCGTCACGATTGACCCCGACGCGAAGATCGATCTCTCACGCTGCGATCTCGAGCGACCGCTGTCGGTGCTGAAGGTTCGACGACCGGCGCTCTACGTGCCGCCGTCCATGCCGGCGATGAACCTGCTCATTCGCATGCAGTCGGTGCGCATCCATATGGCGATCGTTGTCGACGAGTACGGCGGCACCGATGGGCTGGTGACCATCGAGGACCTCGTCGAGGAAATCGTCGGCGAGATCGACGACGAGCATGACGACGATGCCGAAGCGCTGTTCTCGACCGATCCGCTCGGCGGGCTGGTCGCGTCCGCGCGCGTGCCGGTTGAGGATCTCGAAAAGCGCCTCGGCGTGAAACTCCTGAGCGACGAGGACGAGGACGACATCGACACCCTCGGCGGGCTGGTGTTCACGCTCATTGGCCGTGTGCCGGGCCGCGGAGAGTTGATCCGGCATCCGGCCGGGCTCGAGTTCGAGATCCTCGATGCGGATCAGCGCCGGATCAAAAGACTGCGGGTCCACGACGGCGCTTTGCCTGGCGCAAAGAAGACGCCGGATGCAGCGGACGCATCTGCACCAACCGCCGGGCCCGGCAGTACCGCTCAGTCGTCATGAGTGCTGCGCGGTCTGCCGTTTCGAGGTCTGACCGCGCGTGTTGAGACGGCCTGCGCATGTGGGGTCCACCTCGGCGCCAGCGTTGACGGCGGTGGGGCGATGGCTCGGTGCCTTCGCTGAGGCGCGCGGCTCGCGGCGGCTTCTCTACTTGGTCGCCGCCGGTGCCCTCAGCGCGCTCGCGATGGCACCGTTCCACGTCTGGCCGATCCTGTTTCTGACGATCCCGTTGATGATCGCGGCTGCGATCCCGGACGGAACAGAAAAGCTCGGCGCGCGCTTGAGACGCGGCTTCGGCGCCGGCTGGGCGTTCGGGTTCGGATTTCATCTCGCCGGTCTGCACTGGATCGCCTTCCCGTTTCTCGTGCAGCCTGAGATTTTCGCGTGGGCCTTACCGTTCGCGGTCGTCTCGATGCCGGCAGGCCTCGCGCTGTTCACCGGGGCGGGTGCAGCGCTCGGGACGCTCATCTCGTCGCGCTGGCTGCCCGCGCCGTTCGCATTCGCGATCGCCGTGACGCTCTCGGAATTCGCGCGTGGGACTTGGGCGACGGGTTTCCCCTGGAACACGTTCGGATATGCGTTCGCGGGGCAGTTGTCGCTCGCTCAGGTGCTCTCCGTCACCGGCCTCTATGGGCTGACGGCGGTTGGCCTCGCAGCGGTTGCGCTGCCGTTGTGGCTCTGGCCAAGGCGGACCGGTGGCATTACGCGACCGTTGTTCGCCGTTGCCGCAGGCGTGATCCCGTTTGTCGCGATGGCCGTCTTCGGCGCCGTCCGCCTTAGTGCGCCAACGCCCGGCTTGCAGCCCGATATCCGCCTGCGCCTCGTTCAGCCGGCCATCGATCAGCGCGAGAAATGGCGGCCGGATGCGCAGGCTCGTATCTTTGAGCGCCATATGGCGCTGACGACGGATGGCGGCCTTGCCGGCATCACGCACGTCGTCTGGGCCGAGGCTGCGATGCCGTTTCAGCCTCTGCGGTCTGAATACGCGATGCAGCGCCTGGCCGGGATGCTGCCGGAGGGCACCCACCTCATCGCCGGCATCCTTCGCGGCGAGGGCCCCGTCACGCGGCCTGCAGATCGCGTCTTCAACAGTGCCGTTGCCCTCGACGATCAGGCGCGCGTCACGCACGTCTACGATAAGCGCCATCTCGTTCCATTCGGTGAGTACCTGCCGTTTCAGGACACGCTCGAAGCGCTCGGGCTCGAGCAACTCACGCGCCAACGCGGCGGCTTTGCGATCGGTGACGGACCAAGACCGGTAAGCAGTGTTCCGGGCCTGCCGCCGATCGAGTTTTTGATCTGCTACGAGGCGATCTTCCCGCTCGAGATCGCGCGCCAGGCAACGCGTGCCGCAGCGCTGTTCAACCTGACCAACGATGGCTGGTTCGGCACAACGACAGGCCCGGCACAGCACGCACATCAGACGCGGATGCGCGCGATCGAGTTTGGCGTACCGGTCGTTCGCGTCTCGAACAACGGCATCAGCTTTGTCGCCGATCCGTACGGGCGCACTCGACAGTCGATCGCACTCAACGAGGTCGGCCGCATCGATACCGGACTGCCGATGCCGATCGCACAACCGCTCGCAGCGCGTCATCCGCATGCGGTGTTTTTCGCGTGTTTGAGTGCGGTGCTGCTTGCCGGGCTCGCCGTCGGATTTGTCGCGCGACGAAGTAAGGCGAGCTGAAGGGCGTCAATGTCTGAGTGCGCGTGCGTGTCAGACGAGCGCGATGCGTCCAGGCTCGGTTGACGCGGTTTGCTCCCGCGCACTACGAAACACAAACGTCAGAGATCTTTGGGGGGAGATCGCCATCCGATGAGTAGTCCGGATGTTTCTGTTCGCGGGGCACAGCGCAATGGGGGCCCGCGGCGCGTCAATCCGATTGATGTGCATGTTGGCAGCAGGCTTCGCCTTCGGCGGATGCTGCTCGACATCAGCCAGGAAAAGCTCGGCGACCAGCTTGGGCTGACCTTTCAGCAGATCCAGAAATACGAAAAAGGCATGAACCGCATCGGCGCGAGCCGGCTCTTTGAGTTGAGCCGCATCCTCGGTGTCGGCGTCGATTTTTTCTACGAAGACATGGACGAGGCCGGCGCGCCTGCGAAAGCGACCGTGGGCGGGTTCGCCGACGAAGCTGAGTGCGATGTCGTCGGCTTCATGAAAAGCCGGGAGGGGATCGAGCTCAACCGTGCGTTCTCGGCGATCTCCGATGCAAAGGTCCGGCGCTCCGTGATCGACCTGGTGCGGTCGTTGTCGATCCAGGACGGCGCAGTGGACGACACCGTTTAGCGGACGCTCGCGCCTTGACCTGACACCAAAAGATTGCAAGACCGGCGAAGGTTCGCGCTGCAAGTCTATTCGAAGTCGGCGAACAAATCGGGTGGTTCGGACGCGCTGAACAGCTGTGGCCGAAGCCGCCCGCCAAGACGAGAGCGCAGCGCGGTTTGGCACATCCGAACCATCACCGAACATCCTATCCACGCGAAAAAGGCGGACCAGCATCGTGACCCGATCCAACTACCTATTCACCAGTGAATCGGTGTCGGAGGGGCACCCGGACAAGGTGTGCGATCGGGTGTCCGACGAAATCGTCGACCTGTTCTACCGCGAGGGCGCGAAGGAAGGTCTGGATCCCTGGTCGATCCGGGCGGCGTGCGAGACGCTTGCGACCACGAACCGGCTGGTGCTCGCCGGCGAATTTCGCGGTCCGAAGAACGTCACGGTGAAAGACCTGCAGGAGGTCGCCCGCGAAGCTGTCCGCGATATCGGATACGCGCAGGACGGCTTTCACTGGGCCAACTGCAATATCGAGGTCCTGCTGCACGAACAGTCCTCTGACATCGCGCAGGGCGTTGACGCGCAGCAGCCGACCAACCGCGAGGAAGGCGCCGGCGACCAGGGCATCATGTTCGGTCATGCCTGCACGGAAACGCCGGAACTCATGCCGGCGCCGATCTACTACAGCCACAAGATCCTGGCCGATCTCGCCCGCGCCCGGAAAGCCGGCGACGGCGGCTGCGGCGTGCTTGGCCCCGACGCCAAAAGCCAGGTCACGGTGAAGTACGAAGGCGGCAAGCCGGTCGGTGCGACGCAGATCGTGCTCTCACACCAGCATCTCGACGAGGACCTGAGTTCAGCTCAGGTGCGCGAACTCGTCGAGCCGTTCATCCGCAAAGCGTTGCCGGATGGATGGATCAGCGCTGACACGGTCTGGCACGTGAACCCGACGGGCAAGTTCTTCATCGGCGGTCCCGACGGCGATTGCGGCCTCACCGGGCGGAAGATCATCGTCGACACATACGGTGGCGCGGCACAGCACGGCGGCGGCGCGTTCTCCGGCAAGGACCCGACGAAGGTGGACCGTTCGGCTGCCTACGCCGCACGCTATCTCGCAAAGAACGTTGTGGCCGCCGGCCTTGCTGAGCAGTGCACGATCCAGTTGTCGTACGCGATCGGCGTCGCGAAGCCGTTGTCGATCCACGTTAACTTCGCGGGGACCGGCAAGGTCGACGAGGGCAAGCTCGAAGCCGCGTTGCAGGAGGTCATGAACCTCTCACCACGCGGGATCCGCGAGCATCTGGACCTCAACCGCGCAATCTACGCGCGGACGGCAGCTTACGGCCATTTCGGTCGGACACCGGACGAAGACGGCGGCTTCTCGTGGGAGAAGACCGACCTCGTCGACGCCCTGAAGTCCGCGCTCGCCTAAAGCGCGGAACGCTCGCCAACGGTCAGAGCGCGAAGGTCCGCGACGGCGCGATGTCACTGCCGACCTCCGAAGACGACGACGCGGTTGATGTCCCGTCACCCGCCCCGGCGTTGCGCTCGTTCGGCCGACGTCGCGGGCGCAAGCTCAGCCCAACGCAGGAACGCCTGCTCGCCGACGTCCTGCCGCGGGTTGCCGCGACGACGGGCCCCGGTGATGACGCGGGCGGGCCCGTCACGCTCGCGCCCGATCTCTCAGCGCGCCTCGAAAGTAACGTGGCCTGCTGGATCGAAATCGGCTTCGGCGGTGGCGAACATCTCGTCTGGCAGGCCGAGCACAACGCTCACGTCACGCTGATCGGCTGTGAACCGTTCATCGATGGCGTCGTCAAAGTTCTGTCCGCGATTGATGCTGCAAAGCGGCGCAACATCTTCGTCCACGACGATGACGCGCGGCCCCTGCTCGAAGCGTTGCCGGCGGGCCGGCTCACCCGCGCGTTCATTCTGTTTCCCGATCCGTGGCCGAAGAAGCGGCATCAAAAGCGACGCTTGGTGAACGACGCGTTTCTCGATCAACTCGCGCGCGTTCTGGCGCCTGGTGCGGAAGTCCGTTTCGCGACGGATATTCCCGATTACGCGAGGTCAGCGCTGCTGGCATTCACGCGGCATCCGTCTTTCGTCTGGCCCGCAGTTTCCCGCAGCGATTGGTCCGTGCGCGGCGATGACTGGCCGAAGACCCGTTACGAGGCGAAGGCAGAACGCGAAGGAAGAAGAAGCTGTTATTTCCGTTTCTTCAGACGCGATGAAACCGGCTCTTCTTAAGGGCGTGAGTGCGGTCCACGGACGGGTCGTCAAAAATACTTCAAAAACGGGCTTGCGGCTGAAGGTTCAAGATCGTAACTTCTGAGTGCTCATGATCATCTCAACTCTGAGAGTGGATCCTTCCGGATCTGCTCTTTTTTCTTTTCTGGGCCCGGATTGTCGGTCCGGGAACGATCATCGTGTCTGAAACCGGTTCTGATCTCGATCCTCGCCCGCTCGCTCGGGAAGACGGAATTGCTGCGCAAGTCGCCGAACTGATCACCGAGCCGCTGGTCGGCTTGGGCTTCCGGCTTGTGCGGGTGCAGGTCACCGGTGGCGACAGCCAAACGCTGCAGATCATGGCCGAGCGGCCGGACGGCACGATGACGATCACTGACTGTGAGATGGTCTCGAAGCAACTGTCGCCGCTGCTTGATGCCTACGACCCGATCTCGGGCAGTTATCGGCTGGAAGTCTCGTCGCCCGGCATCGACCGGCCGCTCGTGCGCGCAGATGACTTCGAGGCGTGGTCTGGATTTACAGCGAAGGTCACGCTACGGCGCATGCTCGAAGGCCGTCGGAAGTTCCGTGGGATCGTCGACGGCTACGAGGATGACGAAGTTCGGTTGGAAGTTGATTTGGGAGATCAGGGCCGCCAGGTGATTGGTCTGCCGGTCGACATGGTCGAAGAGGCACGACTTGTGCTGACCGACGATCTCATCCGTGAATCCCTCAGGCGGGCGAAGGCTGCCGGCGCTGAGGTCGGCGATGGGTCTCCGTCGCCGGACAACATTGACATCAAGACCGGTTCGGGAAGTCCCTCGAACGGGACCAAACACTGAAGAAACATCAGGGCCGGACTCGGCTGCGATTAAGAGGCGTACGCCCATGGCGATGGCTGGAGTGAGTGCAAACCGGATCGAGCTGCTTCGCATTGCCGATGCAGTCGCGATGGAGAAATCCATCGACCGAAACATCGTGATCGACGCGATGCAGGACGCAATCCAGAAGGCAGCGCGATCCCGATACGGCGCCGAAAACGACATCCGCTGCTCGATCGACCCGAAGACGGGCGATACGCGGCTGACACGGGTGATGACCGTCGTCGAAGACGTCGAGAACGAGAGCACTGAGCTCACGGTCGAGGATGCCCGCATCCGCAAACCCGATGCCGAAATTGGCGATATCCTGGTCGAAGATCTGCCGCCGCTCGAATTCGGGCGCGTCGCAGCGCAGAACGCAAAGCAGGTCATCGTTCAGAAGGTCCGCGACGCCGAGCGCGAGCGCCAGTTCGAAGAGTTCAAGGATCGCGTCGGCGAGATCATCAACGGCACGGTCAAGCGCGTTGAGTACGGCAACGTCATCCTTGATCTCGGTCGCGCGGAGGCGATTGTCCGCCGCGATGAGATGATCCCGCGCGAGATGGTGAAGTACGGCGACCGCATGCGCGCGCTTCTCTATGATGTGCGCCGCGAACAGCGCGGGCCGCAGATCTTCATGTCGCGCGCTCGGCCCGAGTTCATGTCGAAGCTGTTCGGCATGGAGGTGCCGGAGATCTACGACGGCATCGTCGAGATCAAAGCGGTCGCCCGCGATCCGGGTTCGCGCGCCAAGATTGCCGTGATCTCCCGCGACGGCTCGATTGACCCGGTTGGCGCCTGCGTCGGCATGCGCGGCCAACGCGTTCAAGCCGTCGTCAACGAATTGCAGGGCGAGAAGATCGACATCATTCCGTGGGTCGAGGACGAGGCGAGCTTCATCGTCAACGCGCTCTCGCCCGCCGAAGTCTCGAAGGTCGTCCTCGATGAGGATGCCGAACGCATCGAAGTCGTGGTGCCGGCTGAACAGCTTTCGCTCGCCATCGGTCGCCGCGGCCAGAACGTGCGGCTCGCCTCGCAGCTCACCGGCTGGGATATTGATATCCTGACCGAGGATGAAGAATCCGAGCGTCGTCAGGCCGAGTTCAATGAGCGCAGCCAGATGTTCATGGAAGCGCTTGATGTCGACGAGGTGATTGCCCAGCTCCTGGCAACGGAAGGGTTCACGAGCGTCGAGGAAGTGGCTTACGTCGAGCCGGCTGAAGTCGCGAGCATCGAAGGCTTCGACGAAGACACCGCTGAAGAGATCCAGACGCGTGCGCGTGAACATCTCGAGCGGCTGGAACAGGAGCGCGATGCCCGCCGTCGCGAGCTTGGCGTCTCTGACGACCTCGCGAACATCTCGGGCATGACCACTGCGATGATGGTCGCGCTCGGCGAAAACGAGATCAAGACGCTTGAAGACTTTGCAGATTGCGCAACGGACGATCTGATCGGCTGGGTTGATCGTCCCGAAGGCAAGGGCGCCGAGACCGTCCGCCACAAGGGCTTCCTTGAAGGGTTCGACGTGAACCGGCTCGAGGCCGAGGAGATGATCCTCGCAGCGCGTATTCTGCTCGGCTGGATCGGAACGGAAGACTTGATCAGCGAAGGCGATGAAGACGCCGTCGAAGGGGCCGAGGACGAGGTTGCGCCGGAAGACGGTGTCGATCTCGAAGGTGCCGAGTTGGAAGTGGCCGGCGAGGGCGCCGACGCCACGGCTGAACAGCCTGACCCGACCGCGTAAGCGATGAGGCCGGAGAAACACATACGGAATGGCGGCAGAGCAACACATCGACGACGGCCCACGCCGGCGCGCCCGCACGGCGCCCGAGCGCGCGTGCGCCGTCACGCGTGTTGCCGCCACGACGGATGATCTGATCCGCTTCGTCCGTGCCCCTGACGGCACGGTCACCCCTGATCTGAAAGCGAAACTGCCGGGCCGCGGCGTCTGGATCGGTGCGCGTCACGCGTTGATCGACACGGCGGTTCGCAAGCGGGCGTTCTCGCGCGGCTTCAAAATGGATGCGTTGGCGGCCGAGAGCCTCGCAGATGAGGTTGGCGCGCTGCTGCAACGTTCGGCGGTTCAGGCGCTTGCCATGGCGACTAAGGCCGGCGCGGTTGTGACCGGGTTCGACAGCGTGGCGCGGGCAATCGAAACGGGCGGGCTCACGGCGCTTGTGCAGGCCTGCGATGCGGCCGAAGACGGTCGCAGCAAACTTTCCCGCCGCTTTGTTGCCGAACGCGCAGCAAATGCCCGAACGGCCCTTGAGATTGCCGCGCTCACCATTGACGAATTGAGCTTGGCAACCGGGCGGGCAAATGTGGTACACGCTGGCCTAACTGAGAGCCGGGCGACTTCTGCGTTCGTTCAGGCCGCGCAACGCTATGCGCGCTACCGAACCGACGCACCGATTGGCCCCACGGCCGTAACTTTCGACGAGACCGAAGCAGAAACGGCCGAGACCGGCGGTGAACCGCAGGTCGAACACAAGGTTTAGTATGAGCGATACGAACGAAACGACGGACAAGCCGGCAGGCGGGCGAAAGAAGCCTCTTCAGCTGAAGCGGACGGTCGAAAGCGGCCACGTTCAGCAGAAGTTTTCGCACGGCCGGTCGAAGTCCGTTGTCGTCGAAAAGAAGCGCAAACGCACCGTGACGGCAGGGGCCGGACAGCGGAGCGAGGCGCCTGCGGTGAGCCCAAGCGAGCAACCGTCGAAGCCTGCGCCGCAGCGCTCTGCCGGACGAAAAGCGCCGGCGAAGGCGGGCGCTGGTAAAGCCGGCGGCGGCCTCTCCGATGGCGAAGTTGCAGCCCGCGCCAAGGCTCTGGCCGCGGCCCGCGTCCGTCAGGTCGAGGAAGAGCGCCAGCGCGCGGCGGAAGCCGAACGCCTCGCGAAAGAGCAGGAAGAGCGCGTCGCGCGCGAGAAGGCGGAAGCCGAGGCTGAGAAGAAGCGCATCGCCGATGCCGCCATCCGCAAGGCGACCGATCAGGTCACGCCGCCCGAGAAGCCGAAGCCGGCTGCACCGAGCGTTCCGCCGCCGGCAACGTCTCGCCGCGCCGTCGACGAGGGGCCTGCGCAGCGCCAGGGCCGCAGCGAGCGGTCAGCCCGTCCGCAGCCGCGTTCCGACGATCGGGGCGCCGGTGCCGGCCGCCAGAGCGAGCCGGTCCTGTCGCAGCCGATGGGTATGACCGCACCGATGATCGTGACGCGCACTGACCGCGCGGCACCGAAAGCGCCGGCCGCCAAGGCCGAGCCCGAAGCGGCGACGCCCCGCCGCAACCTGCGGCCTGCCGCACCGTCCACGCGGGATGATGATGACGCACCGGGCAAGCGCCGCGGTGGCAATAACGCGCCGAAGACGCCTCGCAGCCCGGGCCGTGGCGGCGATGAGCGTCGCGTTCGCGGGAAACTTACGATTGCCAATGCGCTCGACGAGCGTCAGCGCGAGCGTTCGCTTGCCTCACTCCGCCGTCGTCGCGAGCGCGATAAGGCGCGCGCCGCCGGCGTCGAACAGAACCGCGAGAAGATCTTGCGCGAAGTGACCATTCCTGAGGTCATCACGATCCAGGAACTCGCCAACCGGATGAGCGAGCGCGCCGTTGATGTCATCAAGCTGCTGATGAAGCAGGGCGAGATGCACAAGATCAACGACGCGATCGACGCCGACACGGCACAGCTCATCGTCGAAGAGTTTGGCCACACCTGGAAGCGCGTCTCGGAGTCAGACGTCGAAGAAGGCTTCATCGCCGAAGACGATGGCGAGGACGGCGAACGTCAGCCGCGTCCACCGGTTGTCACCATCATGGGCCACGTCGACCATGGTAAGACGTCACTGCTCGATGCCCTGCGCTCGGCGAGCGTGGCCTCCGGCGAGGCTGGCGGCATCACGCAGCACATCGGCGCCTATCAGGTGAAGGCGAACGACAACGACATCATCTCGTTCATCGACACGCCGGGCCACGAAGCGTTTACCGCCATGCGTGCGCGCGGTGCGAAGGTGACTGACATCGTCGTGCTCGTCGTCGCCGGCGATGATGGCGTCATGCCGCAAACGGTCGAAGCGATCGCGCACGCAAAGGCTGCCGAAGTCCCGCTGATTGTTGCGATCAACAAGATGGACAAGCCCGGCGCCGATCCGACGCGGGTCCGGACCGAGCTTCTGCAGCACGAGATCGTCGTCGAAAGCATGTCGGGTGACGTGCTCGAAGTCGAAGTCTCGGCGACCGAAAAGATGAACCTCGACAAGCTGCTCGAGGCGATCGCGCTGCAGGCGGAACTGCTTGATCTACGCGCCAACGCGGATCGTCCGGCCGATGGCTTCGTCATCGAGGCGAAGCTGGAGCGGGGCCGTGGTCCTGTCGGCACGCTACTTGTCCAGCGCGGCACACTGAACGTCGGCGATATCGTCGTCGCCGGCAGCGCCTGGGGTCGCGTCCGCGCGATGATCGACGACAAGGGCGAGAACGCGAAATCGGCCGGGCCGTCGGCGCCGGTCGAAGTGCTCGGGTTCGATAGCGCGCCTGAAGCAGGCGACCAGTTCGCCGTCGTCGACAGCGAAGCCCGTGCCCGCGAAATCACCGAATACCGCCAGCGCAAACGCCGCGAGACGCTCGGTTCTGCAGGCACGGCCCGCACGCTCGAGCAGATGATGCAGCAGATGCACGAGGCGGATAAGAAGGAGCTGCCGCTTGTCGTCAAAGGCGACGTGCAAGGCTCCGTCGAAGCGATTGCCGGTGCACTTGCGAAAGTCTCGACCGACGAAGTCGAAGCCCGGATCGTCCACTCGGGCGTTGGCGGCATCACCGAATCCGATGTGACGCTTGCGAGCGCTTCGAATGCGGTGGTGATCGGCTTCAACACGCGCGCGAACCAGCAGGCCAAGCAGGCTGCCGATCGCGACGGCGTCGAGATCCGCTACTACAACATCATCTACGATCTGGTGGATGACATGAAGGGCGTGATGTCGGGGCTGCTTGCGCCGACCATCCGCGAGACGTTCCTTGGCAATGCCGAAATTCTGCAGGTCTTTAACATCACGAAGGCTGGCAAGGTTGCCGGCTGTAAGGTGACGGAGGGCCGGGTCGAGCGCGGTGCGAAGGTGCGCCTGATCCGCGACAACGTCGTGATCCACGAGGGCACGCTTTCGATCCTGAAGCGCTTCAAGGATGACGTGAAGGAAGTCCAGTCCGGCCAGGAATGCGGCATGTCCTTCGCGAACTATCAGGATATCCGCGAAGGCGATGTCATCGAATGCTTCCAGGTTGAGGAAGTGGCGCGCACGCTCGACTAGCGTCGCGCCCCTTGTCGCCACACGGGTCTGATGCAGGACGCTCCCCAATCGAACGTGCAGGCCGTCGCCGACTTCTTCGGCGGCCTGCCCTCGCGCGTGTCAGTATCGGAGTTTCAGGCGTTCTATCGCTCCCGGCCCGAAGGCGAGAAATGGGAACTGCTGGATGGCGAAGTCATGCAGATGATGTCGCCGCCGTCGCGCGTACATCAACGGATTGCAAAGAACGTCGCCTTGGCGCTGGATCGATCCATCGAACGCAACGGTCTCGCCTGGGAGGCGGACCGCGAGATCGGTGTCGCGACGCCGGAGACCGCCGACTTCAACCCTGAGCCTGATGTTGTCGTTGTCGATCGCGACATCACTGGTGACGCTTACTTCGCGGATCGGTTCCTTGTCGTCGCTGAAGTGCTATCGTCATCGGACACGCGCGACGTCCTTGACCGCAAGACGGCGTTCTACCAGGCCCATCCACAGTGCGTCGCGATCCTCTATGTTTCGCAAAGCGAAATGTCGTTAGCGCTGCAGACGCGCGGTCCGGACGGCTGGTCGACGCGCGAGATCAATGATCCCACCGCGGCGATCTCGCTCCCGGCGCTTGATTACGTCGGCGACCTTGCCGACTTCTACCGCCACACGCCGCTTGCGGACGCTGGGACCTGAAGCCACCGGCGCCGAAGTTCGCGAGACCCGAACACGGGCGGCGTGCGGCGCCACAAAGACCTAGACCCCGGAGACATCCCCTGTCGCGTCAGCCGAAAACCCGTGAAGGTCAGCCGCGCTCGCAGCGCCAGTTGCGCGTTGGCGAGCTCGTGCGCCACGCCATCTCCGACCTTCTGAACCGCGGGGTCATTCACGATCCGGTCCTCGAGACTCGCGTGATCACCGTGCCGGAAGTGCGCATGTCGCCTGATCTGAAAAACGCGACCGTGTTCATCGTGCCCCTCGGCGGCGATTCGATTGAAGATGTTCTCTCAGCGCTCCGCCACCACGTCCGATTTATTCGTGGCGAGGTAGCAAAGGCCGTCCAGCTTCGAAACGCACCTCATCTGACGTTCCAGGCGGATACTTCGTTTGACGAAGCCGACAAGATCAGCGAGTTGCTGGCCCGCCCGGAAGTGCGTCGCGACCTCGATTGAACGCCGCGCACCGCTGACGGTGGCAGGACGAACTCAGTGCGTGCGCTCAAGGGTAGCGACGGCGGCACTGGCAGCGAAGAATTGCGGACGGTGACATGGCACGACGGCGCAAAGGGCGCCCGGTCAACGGGTGGCTGATCCTCGACAAACCGGCGGATATGACGTCAACGCAGGTCGTCAATATCGTGCGGCACATCTTTGATGCGCGGAAGGCTGGCCACGCCGGCACGCTCGATCCGCTCGCAACCGGCATCCTTCCCATTGCGCTCGGCGAGGCGACCAAGACGATCAACATCGCCGTCGACGGGACGAAGGGTTACCGCTTCACCGTCCAATGGGGCGCGCAGACAACGACGGACGACAGCGAAGGCGAGATCGTCGCGACCCGCGAGACGCGTCCGACGCTCGGCGACGTTGAAGCCGCGCTCGATGCGTTTGTTGGCAATATCGAACAGGTCCCGCCGAAGTTCTCCGCGATCAAGGTCGACGGGCAGCGCGCCTACGACCTGGCTCGCGACGGTGAGGCCGTTGAGCTCGCAGCGCGTCAGGTCACCGTGCATAGTCTGCGCGTTGTCGACATGCCCGATGCGGATCAAACGGTGCTGGAAGCTGAGTGCGGCAAGGGCACGTACGTCCGATCCATCGCGCGCGACCTCGGCGAAGCGCTCGGCTGCCTCGGTCACGTCACGCAGCTTCGCCGCACCGTAGTCGGGCCATTCGATGAAGCCTCCGCCGTCACGCTTGAAGCGCTCCGCCAGCGCGAGCGGGACGAGACGCAGCTAGAGGTCCTTCAGCCCGTTTCCGCCGCGCTCGGCGATCTCGCGGAGCTTCGGATGACGAACGATGAGATCGGCCGCATTCGCCGCGGTCAGCCGGTGATCCTGCGCGGGCGCGATGCGCCGGTGCGGATCGATGCGGCCTATGCGACGCTGAAGGGCGAACTCGTCGCGCTCGGTGCAGTGGCGGAAGGTGCATTCGTCCCCAAACGTGTCTTCAACCTCGGCTCCGGCGGCTCTGAGGCGGGCTAAAGCGACGCGGAACTTTGTTCTCGCCTTTTGAGAAGGCCCCCGTTATACCGCCGACTTCAACGCCGCAAGGTGCCGAAATCTGTTGGGTATCCGGCTGGACGACATCCCGGCTGCTGCCCGGAGCACACGCTCCTCCGCTGCGCATTTCAAGCGATCGCCGCGGGCCTGCTTCCAAATGAAAGGATGATGAGATGTCGATTACGACTGAGCGCAAATCCGAGCTCATCAAGGAATATGCGACCGGCCAGAACGACACCGGGTCGCCGGAGGTCCAGATCGCAATCCTCACGGAGCGGATCACGAACCTCACCGAGCACTTTAAGTCTCACAAGAAAGACAACCACTCGCGCCGTGGCCTGCTGAAGCTGGTCAGCCAACGCCGTCAGCTTCTTGACTACGTGAAGGCGAAAGACGCGAGCCGCTATCAGACCATCATCGGCCGTCTCGGCATTCGCCGTTAATGGCCAGAGGCGCGCTCGAGATGATCGCGTGCGCCACGCAACCGAGCTCGACGAAGCGCCATCGCCGGAGACGGCGCGCGCTTTGTCTGAATGGGCCGACAGGGACGGGCGCCAGCGCGCAGCCCGCGTGCCCGCCTCTCCAACAATCGATCCCTGATTGACGACGTGCCGCCGACGTTGGCGCACGCGTCTCATGTCCGCACGAAGAGAAAGACCGAACATGTTCGATATTCACCGCGTCGAGATTGAATGGGGCGGCCGCACCCTCAAACTCGAATCCGGCCAGATTGCACGTCAGGCCGACGGCGCCGTCTTCGCCCAGTATGGCGAGACCAGCGTGCTTGCAACCGTCGTCGCAGCCAAGTCCGTTAAGCCGGGAATGAACTTCTTCCCGCTGACCGTGAACTACCAGGAGAAGACCTACGCCGCAGGCAAGATCCCGGGCGGGTTCTTCAAGCGCGAAGGTCGCCCCACTGAGAAGGAAACGCTCACCTCGCGGCTGATCGATCGCCCGATCCGCCCGCTGTTCGTTGAGGGCTTCAAGAACGAAGTCCAGGTGATCATCAACGTGCTCTCGTACGACAACGAGAACGACCCTGATATCGTCGGCATGATTGCCGCCAGTGCCGCGCTGACGCTTTCAGGGGTTCCGTTCCTCGGCCCGATTGCTGCCGCCCGCGTCGGCCTCATCAACGGCGAGTTCGTCCTGAACCCGATGCACGACGAGATGGAAGACACCAAGCTCGACCTCGTCGTCGCCGGCACGAACGACGCGGTGATGATGGTCGAGTCGGAAGCCCACGAGCTTCCCGAAATGCAGATGCTGGATGCGGTCATGTACGGCCACAAACACTTCCAGCCGGTGATCGAGAGCATCATCAAGCTCGCCGAGAAGGCTGCGAAAGAGCCGTGGGACTTCCAGGCGCCTGAGAAGAAGTACAAGGGCCAGATCCTCGACCTCGTCGGTGATGATCTGCGCGAGGCGTTCAAGACTCCGGAGAAGCAGAAGCGCAACGAGATGGTGTCGGCGGCCCACGAGAAGGTCCGCTCATCCATCACGCTGCCTGAAGACGATAGCGCTGAAGCGACCCTGCTTGAGGACAGCTTCAAGGCGGCTGAAATGGAGGTCATGCGCGGCACCGTCGTCTCGACCGGCAACCGTATCGACGGCCGCGACCTGAAGACCGTGCGCCCGATCCTGAGCCAGGTCGGCGTGTTGCCCCGCACCCACGGGTCGGCTGTGTTCACGCGCGGCGAGACGCAGTCGATTTGTGTCGCGACGCTCGGCACCGGTGACGACGAGCAGTTCATAGACGGGCTGGAAGGCACGCGGAAAGAGCGCTTTTTGCTGCACTATAACTTCCCGCCGTTCTCCGTTGGCGAGACCGGTCGCGTCGGGTCGCCGGGCCGCCGTGAAATCGGTCACGGAAAACTCGCCTGGCGCGCCGTGCATCCGCTGATCCCGTCGGCGGAAGAGTTCCCCTACACGCTGCGTGTGGTCTCCGAGATCACGGAGTCGAACGGGTCGTCGTCGATGGCGACGGTGTGCGGGACATCGCTCGCGCTGATGGACGCCGGTGTGCCTCTGAAGACGCCGGTCGCCGGTATCGCGATGGGTCTTATCAAAGAGGGCAACGACTACGCAGTCCTCTCCGACATCATCGGTGACGAGGACCATCTCGGCGACATGGACTTCAAGGTTGCTGGCACGACCGAGGGCATCACCTCGCTCCAGATGGACATCAAGATCACCGGCATCACCGAAGAGATCATGAAGATCGCTCTGGAGCAGGCCAAGGACGGCCGAATGCACATTCTCGACGAGATGGCGAAAGCCCTCGGCGAAGCGCGCACCGAGCTCGGCGAACACGCACCGCGCATCGAGACGATCAAGATCCCGGTGGACAAAATCCGCGAAGTGATCGGCTCGGGCGGTTCGGTGATCCGCGAGATCGTCGCTGAGTCCGGCGCGAAGGTGGACATCGAGGACGACGGCACCGTCCAGATCGCAGCCGCCAAACGCGAGAGCATCGAAGAGGCGATGCGGCGGATCAAAGAGATCACGTCCGAGCCTGAAGTCGGCGTCGTCTACAAGGGCAAGGTCGTTAAGCTCATGGACTTCGGCGCCTTCGTGAACTTCTTCGGCTCGAAGGACGGCCTCGTGCACATCTCGCAGCTCACCTCTGAGATGCGGCCCGATCATCCAAGCGATGTCGTCAAGGAAGGCCAGGAAGTGTTCGTGAAGCTGCTCGGCTTCGACGATCGCGGGAAGGTTCGACTGTCGATGAAGATCGTCAATCAGGATACCGGCGAGGAACTGCCGCGTCCTGAGGGTGAGGAAGAAGACCGCGGTGGCGGCGGCGGCGATCGCCGTGGTCGTGGTCCGCGCGGTGGCGGTGGCCGTCGGCGCGAGCCGCGCGACTGACGCGAGACGACACATTCGGCGCACCCGGTCGACATGATCGCGTGACGCGCCTGAAAGACGCCGACGGTTCGCCGTCGGCGTTTTGCGTTCCGCGG
>JBCBXS010000140.1:0-6834 GCA_039816475.1 Pseudomonadota bacterium
AGGCGACACTCGCCGGCACGTCCGAGCGGATGTTCATGAAACTGCTGGTCGACCGCACGAACGATCGCGTCGTTGGATGTCACATCGCCGGCGAAGGGGCCGCCGAGATGATCCAGATCATTGGCGTCGTCATGAAGATGGGCGGCCGCAAAGCCGACTTCGACAGCACCATGGCGCTGCACCCGAGCGCGGCGGAAGAGCTTGTGACCATGCGTCAGCCGTCGCGGCAGTACGGCGCCGTCGCCTCAAACGCGGCCTGATCGCAATGGCGGGGCGGCTTCACGAACGCGTGGCGGTTATCACCGGCGGCGCATCGGGGATCGGCAAGGGCATTGCTGCACGGTTTGCCGCAGAAGATGCACGCGTCATAATCGCCGATGTGGATGGCACCGCCGCGGAGGAGACAGCCGCCGAGTTGAGCGCCGCTGCCGAGAGCGCAGCCCCCGTCATGCCGGTGACCTGCAACGTCGCACGCGGCCAGGATGTCACCGCACTGTTCCAGACGATCACGCGCGACTACGGCCGCCTCGACGTGCTCGTCAACAATGCCGGCCTGAATGTGCGCGGTGACTTCCGGCACATGTCCGATCAGGACTGGGAGCGCATCCGCGAGGTCAACCTCGATGGCGTGGTCCGGATCGCGCGCGATGGCCTGCCGCTGCTTGCGAAGTCCGAGCATGGATCGCTCATCAACATCGCCTCGATCATGGGGCATCGTGGACTGCGCCAGCTCGCCGGCTATTCGGCGACCAAGGGCGCAGTGGCAGCACTTACACGGGCGCTCGCCGTCGAGTACGCGCCGTTCGGGGTTCGCGTGAATTCGCTGTCGCCGGGCTTCGTCGAGACGGCGCTGACCCAGCGCGTCTTCCGCAATCCGGCCATCTCGAAGGCGTTGGTGGACCAGACGCCAATGCGTCGGCTTGGGACGGCTGACGACATTGCCGGAGCCGCGCTGTTCTTTGCGTCAGACGATTCACTTTACGTGACGGGCGCCGAACTTGCCGTCGATGGTGGGATGACAGCGGGGCTCTAACGCAAGGGTCGGTTGCAGTTGGAACCGGGGGCAGAAATGATCCGGCGCATGGGACACTGGGCTGACGCCGCAAGGTCGGCGATTGCGCGCATTGCGATCACACTCGCCCTGCTCGCGTGCCTGAGCGGCGCCGCAGCAGCCGACACATGGCGGCTCGATCCGGACCACACCGAGATCCGGTTCTCGTGGAACCACATGGGGATGTCGCGCCAGTCGGGCGAGTTCGTCGAACCGTTCGGCCGCCTCGTGTTCAGCCCAACAGATCCGGTCGCGGGCCGTGTTGAAGTCACCATGCTGCTCGCAAGCCTCAGGACTGGTGTCGCAAAGCTCGATGCGATGCTGCGAAGCCCCGACTACTTCGACGCCGAGCAGTTCCCGCGGGTGACATTCACGAGCACCGGCGTCGCAAGCGACAGCCCGAAGTCCGGCACGCTCAACGGCGAGCTAACCATGCGCGGGGTCACGCGACCCGTCTCGCTCAAGGCGCGCTGGAATTTCACAGGCGAGCATCCGCTGGCCTCGTTCAATCCCGTCTACCGCGGCAAGTGGGTGACCGGTTTCAGCGCAACCGGCATTGTCCGGCGCAGCGAGTGGGGCATGACGCAGGCAATCCCGCTAGTCTCCGACCAGATCGAAATTACAATCGAGGCCGAATTCATCCGCGTCGACTGATCGCGCTGTCGCGGTAACCGGATCCCGTCAGGCCTAGCGCCCGCGCAATCCGATCCCGCGGAGCAGTGCGCGGACGCCACCGGAAATCATCCGCCGCATCACCGACCGTCCGACGTCGCGGGCGACCTGCTCGCCGAGCGAACGACCGCCGCGGGGCCCCTTCCCAAAGACCACGTTGGCCCAGCTGCCGTCCTTCGCAGCCTTCTCTTCGGCAAGCTTCTGCTCGGCAGCCTCGCGCTCCTCGGCGCGTTTCTTGACCATCTCGTGCGCGCTTTCGCGATCGATGGTCTCGTCGTACTTTCCGGCAACCGGGCTCCGCGCGGTGATCTCCTGGCGCTCGGCTGGCGTCAAAGGCCCGATCCGCGCGTTCGGCGGACGGATGAGCGTGCGCTGGACCATCGACGGCTCGCCCTTGTCCAGCAGGAACGAGACCAGCGCTTCACCAACACCCAGCTCCTTGATCACTTCTTCAGTGTCCAAGTCGGGGTTCTGGCGGAACGTCCCGGCGGCGGCGCGCACGGCCTTTTGCTCGCGGGGCGTGAAGGCACGAAGGGCGTGCTGGATGCGGTTGCCGAGCTGCGATGACACCGTGTCTGGCACGTCCAGCGGGTTCTGGGTGATGAAGTAGACGCCGACACCCTTCGAGCGGATGAGGCGGGCGACCTGCTCAACGCGATCGAGCAGCGCCTTGGGCGCATCGTCGAACAGCAAGTGGGCTTCATCGAAGAAGAAGACGAGCTTCGGCTTGTCCTGGTCGCCGACTTCCGGAAGCTCGGCCCAGAGCGTTGTCAGCATCCAGAGCAGGAAGGTGCCGTAGAGTTGCGGGCGCTGCATCAACTGGTCAGCTGCCAGAATGTTGATGAAGCCCTGACCCTCGTAGGTCGTCCGCAACAGCTCCTGGATATTGAGCGCCGGCTCGCCGAAGAAGCGGTCCGCGCCCTGATCCTCGAGCACGAGAAGCCGCCGCTGGACTGCGCTTACGGAGGCGACGGCGACGTTGCCGTATTGCGTCGACAGATCCTCGCGGCGCTCGGCGACCTCCGTCAGCATCGCGCGCAGATCTTTTAGGTCCAGCAGCGGGATGTTCTCGTCCTTGGCGACGCGGAACATGATGCTGAGGACGCCTTCCTGGACATCATTGAGGTCGAGGAGGCGCGAGAGCAGGAGCGGGCCCATATCGCGGACGGTCGCCCGTACAGGGTGGCCGAGTTCGCCGAACACATCCCAGAAGACGACCGGGTAGCCGCGGTTCTGATAGTCGGTAAGCCCGATGTCGGCGTTGCGTTTCTCGATGAAGGATTTCATCTCGCCGGGCAGTCCAATGCCGGAGAGGTCGCCCTTGATGTCGGCTGCGAAGACGGGGACGCCGGCGTCGGCAAACCCTTCCGCGAGCACCTGCATGGTCACCGTCTTACCGGTGCCGGTCGCACCCGTGATCAGTCCGTGGCGGTTGGCGAGCGAGAGATCGAGATACTCGGGTTTCGTGCTCTTGCCGACGAAGATCTTTCCGTCCTGCAGCATGGGGCGGCTCCGTTGTCGGGCCGCAAAAACGCGTGGGACGGCGGCTCGTGTGATCAGCGACTCAGGCGCTGGGATTTCAACGGAGTAAGCACAGCGGTTTTGCGCTTGTAAACGCGGTTGCAGGGCAAAGGCGGGGACCGACAGCAATTGATGTGCGGCTAGAAACTCAGTGTTTCGACGAGGGCGCAATCGGCAGCGGCTTCGAGGCTTGCGCGATGGTCACCACCTTCGGCACGTCGGGTCTTGTAGGCGCGCACCTGACGGTCGGCGCTTGTGCCATCGGCGACGATCCGGCGCGCGCGTTCGACCTCATCGCGACAGCCGAGCGCCTCGGCGTCTTCGCCGATTAACGTCAGGATCTCGTCGACAAGATCGACGTATGGGACCAGCGCACCGCGCCCGAAATCGAAGAGGCTGCCTTCGACGCCGTAGCGCTGCGCCCGCCAGCGGTTCTCGTTGATCAGGAATGCGGGATATGTGCGCCACGACAGGTTCTGTTCGCGAAGTCGATAGAGCATGCGTGCGAGGCAGACATAAAGCGCGGCCACTGTGATCGCATCATCCAGCTTCGTGCAGACGTCCATCGCCCGCATCTCAAGCGTCGGATACTTTGTCGAGGGTCTGAGGTCCCACCAGATCTTGCTGGCATCCTCGATCACACCGCAGTCGATCATCACCGCAATCGTCCGCTCGTAGGCAGCCCAGCTTTCAAAATGGTTCGGCAGGCCCGTCCGCGGCAGCCCGTCCATGATGACGGAGCGGAAGCTCTTCAGGCCTGTGTCCTCCTGCTCCCAGAACGGCGACGACGTGGTGAGCGTCAGCAGGTGCGGTACGAAATACCGGGCCTGGTTCATCAGATCGATGCGAAGGCTCTTGTCCTCGATGCCGAGATGGACGTGCATTCCGCAGACGACGAGCCGGCGTCCGACGCCTGCGAGATCGTCAGCGAGCGCGTCATACCGTTCGCCGTCCTGTTGGCTGGTCTCCTGTCGGCGGCTCAGCGGCTGGGTGGAGCTTGCCGAAATCGCAAGCCCGTAAGGCTTTGCAAGTTCGCTGATGCGGGTGCGCAGTTCGGCGAGTTCTTCGTGCGCGTCTGCAACACGGGTGTGCGGCTTGGTCCCGATCTCGATCTGAGACTTGAGAAATTCCTTGGCGACGCGTTCGCCCAGCGCATCGCGGCAGGCGGCGACCAGGTCTTCCGGGGCATTGGCGAGTTCACGGCTCTCCCGGTCGACGAGGTGATATTCCTCCTCGATCCCGAACGTAAACGAGGGCGTTTCCGGCATCGCGGTCTCCTTGGAAGTCCCCGCCGCTCAAGTGTCGGGCACACTGTCCTTACGACGTTTGGCTAGCCGCTGCGACGCTCGATCTGTCCCTCGCCCGCTGGCAGGCCCGGTCGAGACCGCCTATAACGCCGGCTGATCTGCCGTCACCGTGCACCAGTTGCCCATTGCCGCCCCGAGGAGCTTTCCATGTCAGCGTCGAGCGCCAGCCCATCACCCGCGGCGGGAACTGCGCCCTGGTCACCGGCTTCGTGGCGCGAAAAGCCGATCCTCCAGGTGCCGACCTACCGCGACGGCGAACGCCTGAAAGCAATCGAAGAACGCCTTTCGACCTATCCGCCGTTGGTTTTTGCAGGTGAGGCCAGAAGTCTTCGCCAGCATCTCGCCAACGTCGCCGAGGGGCGCGCGTTCCTGCTTCAGGGCGGTGATTGCGCAGAGAGTTTCGCCGAGCACCACGCCGATCATATCCGCGACTTCTTCCGCGTCTTCCTCCAGATGGCGGTCGTGCTGACCTACGCGGGGTCGGTGCCGGTCGTGAAGGTCGGCCGTCTTGCAGGCCAGTTTGCCAAGCCGCGGTCTTCGCCGATGGAAAAGCAGGGCGACGTTGAGCTGCCAAGCTATCGCGGCGACATCATCAACGGGGCGACGTTTGACCCCGAGACCCGCGAGCCCGATCCTGAGCGCCAGATCATGGCCTACAGGCAATCGGCGGCGACGCTCAATCTTGTCCGCGCCTTCGCGATGGGCGGCTTCGCCGACCTCGACCGCGTGCACCAATGGAACATGGGCTTCGTCGCTGACAGCCCGCAAGGACATCGCTATCAGGAGCTCGCAGACCGCATCACCGAAGCGCTCGACTTCATGCGGGCCTGTGGCGTGACCTCGGATACCGCGACGAACCTGCGCGCGACGGACTTCTACACGAGCCACGAAGCGCTGCTCCTGGGCTATGAGGAGGCGCTGACGCGGCTCGATTCAACGTCCGGGCGTTGGTACGCGACGTCGGGCCATATGGTCTGGATCGGCGACAGGACACGGCAGGCAGATCACGCCCACGTCGAGTTTTTCCGCGGTATAGAAAACCCGATCGGCATCAAATGCGGCCCGTCACTCGAACCTGACGATCTGCTCGGCCTGATCGACAAGCTAAGCCCCGACAACGAGCCCGGCCGCCTGACCCTGATCTGCCGCTTCGGCGACATCAAGGTCGGCGACCATCTGCCAAAACTGATCCGGGCGGTCGAGCGGGAGGGACGCAAGGTCGTCTGGTCCTGCGATCCGATGCACGGCAACACGCTCACATCGAACACGGGCTACAAGACGCGTCCGTTCGAGCGTATCCTGACCGAAGTGACCCACTTCTTCGATATCCATCGCGCGGAGGGTACGTATCCGGGCGGCGTCCACGTCGAGATGACCGGCGCCAACGTCACCGAATGCACCGGCGGCGCGAAGGCGATCAGCGAGGCCGATCTGGAAGCGCGGTATCACACGCACTGCGATCCCCGCCTCAATGCTGACCAATCGCTGGAGCTCGCTTTCCTGATTGCCGAGCGCCTCAAGCAGAATCGGCTTTCGAACGCCAAACAACGGGTCGCGGCTGAATAGCGCGCGGCTGTCGGGCAGGAGAGGACGCGCGTGGGCGGATCGGATCGCAAACTGAGGATCGCTCTCGGGCAATTCAATCCGACGGTCGGCGACATCAACGGCAACTGTGCGATTGCGCTTGAGGCCCTCAGCGACGCGGAGCAGCAGGGCGCCGATCTGTTGGTCCTGTCCGAGCTGTTCGTCACCGGCTATCCGCCCGAAGACCTCGTCCTGAAGCCCGCCTTCGCTGAGGCATCCCGCCGCGCAGTCGAAGCGCTCGCGGAACGCATCGGTGAAGGTCGCCCCGGCCTGATCATCGGCGCTGTGTGGCCCGAGGACGGCAAGCTCTACAACTCCGTCGTCCTGATCGACGAAGGCCGGATCGCTGCTGTTCGCCACAAGGTCGACCTGCCGAATTACGGCGTCTTCGACGAGAAACGCATCTTCGATCCGGGGCCGCTACCGGGGCCGATTAATTTCCGCGGCGTGCGGCTCGGCGTTCCGATTTGCGAGGACATCTGGGGCGACGAGGTCGTTGAGTGTCTCGCTGAGTCCGGCGCCGAGCTCATGCTGGTGCCGAACGGCTCGCCCTTCGACTGGTCGAAGCCGGACGTCCGCATGAACGTTGCGGTGGCTCGGGTCAAAGAGAGCGACTTGCCGCTCGCCTACGTCAATCAGCTCGGCGGGCAGGACGAACTCGTCTTCGACGGCGGCTCGTTTGTGCTGAACAGCGACGCG
>JBCBXS010000141.1:0-6790 GCA_039816475.1 Pseudomonadota bacterium
GCGTTGGGCGCGCTGGCGCGGCGACGAGATCAGAAGCTGTGGTGCGAGGGCTTCAAGCCGCCGGACAACTGATGCGTGGCCTTTTGCCGTCACCGCAACATCGGTGCGGCCGCACAGCCGATCCGGCGTGACGGTCTCCCCGTGGCGCAGCAGATGGATCGTCGTCGCGCTCATTCGGTGCGGCCTGCGACGGCGGCTTCGGCGAACGTGTGCATTTGGTTATGCAGCTTGCAGGCGAGGCGAAGCAGTGGGACGGCGGCCGCAGCCCCGGTGCCCTCGCCAAGTCGAAGCCCGAGATCGAGCAGCGGTTCGGCATCGAGCGCGTCCAGCAACGCGCGATGACCGGGTTCCGCAGACCGGTGACCGAAGATCAGCCACGGGCGGAGGCCCGCATTCATACGGGTGGCGGTGAGGGCGGCAGCCGTCGCGATAAAGCCGTCGACGAGTGTCGGGACGCCGTTGCGTGCTGCGTGGATCATCCCGCCGGCAATGGCTGCGATCTCAAGCCCGCCGACGCAGCGGAGCGCGCGGCGAGCGTTGGTGCCGGCGTCCGACGCGTTTGTTGCGTCGAGGCCGTGCAGGCGCAGCGCGCTGGCGATGAGGTCTGCTTTCCGCTGCACGCCCGGCTCATCGAGGCCCGTCCCACGCCCAGTGACTTGCATCGCCGGAGCGCCGGTCAGTGCAGATGTCAGCGCTGCCGCCGCGCTGGTGTTTCCAATGCCCATCTCGCCGAAGACCAGGACGTCTGGCCGGCCGCCGTCACTCGCCAAGGCGGCATCAACGGCAGCGGCACCCGCTGCCATCGCAGCAGTGCATTCGGCGTCCGTGATCGCTGCTTCGACGGTCATGTCGCGCGTGCCGCGACGCACCTTTCGCGGCTGCACCGTCGCCAGGGCTGACAGATCGGCATCGACGCCGACGTCGATCACCGAGAGCTCGGCGTCCAGAGCACGCGCCATCACCGAGATGGCCGCCCCGCCGTTCGCGAAGTTTGCGACCATCTGGGCGGTCACCTCGCGCGGGAACGGTGAGACGCCCTGCTGCGTGATGCCGTGGTCGGCGGCGAAGACGAGCACTGCGACGCGGTCCGCGCTCGGCCGTGGCGTGCCCTGTTGACCCGCGAGCGTGATCGCCAGCGTCTCGAGCGTGCCGAGTGCACCGGGCGGTTTGGTCAGCGTCGGTTGACGTTCGGCTGCTGCGCGTTCCGCCTCCGCGTTCGGCGGTGCGATCGCAGTAGCGGGATCGAACTCAGCCTCGGCAGCGGTCGCAGACATCGGCGCATCCTTTCGCAACGTTCGGGCCCCATCGCGCCGGCTGGGCTCCGCCAAGCTGGACGATGCCCCTTCCAAACGCGTATCAACGCGCGACGCAATCTGTCTTTGGAGGCCAACCCATGAAACTCGTCCGCTTCGGTCCATTCGGGGAAGAAAAGCCAGGGCTCGTCGATGCGGACGGTGTGATGCGCGATCTGTCGGCGCACGTGCCAGACATCACCGGCGCGACGCTGAGCCCGCAGTCGCTCGAGAACCTCGCGAAGATCGATCCGGCCGGTCTGCCGAAGGCGCCCGATGGCGCGCGCGTGGGTGCGCCGGTCGCAGGCTCGCGTTCGTTCATCGCGGTGGGCCTCAATTATGTGGATCACGCAAAGGAAGCCAACCAGCCGATCCCCGACGAGCCGATCCTCTTTAATAAGCTGACGAACTGCATCGTCGGGCCGAATGACAATGTGATCATGCCGCGCGCGTCGACGAAGCTCGATTGGGAACTTGAGATCGCGTTCGTGATCGGGACACGCGCGCGCTACGTCGACGAGAAGGACGCGCTCGACCACATTGCCGGGTATGCCGTCTGCAACGACGTCTCAGAGCGCCACTTCCAGCTCGAAGGGACGGGCCAGTGGATGAAGGGCAAGTGCTTCGAGACATCGGGGCCGCTCGGGCCGTGGCTCGTTACGAAGGACGAGATCGACGATGTCCAGAATCTGGATTGCTGGCTCGATGTGAACGGCGAGCGCCGCCAGACCGGTAACACGAAGACGATGATCTTCTCGATCGCGCACTGCCTGCACTACATCTCGCAGTTCATGGTGCTGGAGCCGGGCGACGTCGTCACGACCGGCACGCCTCCGGGTGTGGGCGCTGGCATGAAGCCGCCGCAGTTCCTGGCCGTCGGCGATACGATGACGCTGGAGATCGCGGGGCTTGGGCAGCAGCACCAGACGGTGGTTGCCTGCGACTGACGCTCGCTCGCAGCGCTCGTGACTGGGGCGATGGCGGCTGCGCAGTGCCGCCATCTCCACGACCTTCGCGCAGGCTGCGTTAGGCCTTCTTCACGCCCGGGAACTGCGTGACCTTGCTGTCTTCGCGCGTCGCAATCATCCCCTGCACCTCGGCGACCGCCTCATCGATCGTGCTGCCACGTTCGAACGTTTCTAGATGCTGTTTTAAGCGGGCGAGTTGCACGTCTTCGCCCGGACGCAATCCTTCGTCGCGGCCGGCGGCACGCTCCATCTGTTGGACGATATCGCGAAGGAGACGTGTGTAGCGGCCGCCGGGCGCCAGCATATAAAGCGGCAGCAGATCGTCGATGCGCTTGCGTTCCGCCATGAGGACTTCGAGCGCGTCATCGTCGTCATGGTAGTGGGCGGCGAGCATCGCGTCGGTGCTCTGCAGGGCCGACGACATCTCATTCATCACTTCGTGTACGTGCTGACCGAGGTGGTCGTTAAAGGTCATCATCTGATCGAGCTGCGCGTAGACGGCGGCTGCTTCGCCAGCATGCTTCTCGGCCCACTGGCGCTGGTGCTCGGTGATCTCGAGGCTCGCATAGAACTGCGCCGCGACGCGGTTGCGAAGGGCTGCTTCGTCGAACGTTGACTGCTGGGCCGGGACCGGTTCGTTCTGCGATGTCGCCGATGCGACCGGCCCCGCGCGATCGCCTGCGTCAGGGGCAAGCTGCGTCGGCTGCGCATCATTCGCGCTCGCGTCGTAGTCGAGCGCGTCGCGTTCGGCCGCGGCAGGGATCGCCGCCGGCTCCGGTGTCAGCGCACCGCCCGCAATCGTCTGTGCGGTCGTGAGCCCAGCGGAGATCCGACCCACACGCGGATACTCGGCCGCGATCAGAGACATCGCGCGATAGAAGTCCTTGTGAATGTAGAACCGGTCGCGCTCGTCCTTGCGCTCATCGCGATGGATGAAGTCGAGCGTTGCGCCGGCGTTGATCGCCTTCTGGACGATGAACCGGTGCGCTGCATCGTCGATCCCACGCTTGACGAAGATCTCCGACGTGTAACCGTCCCGCTCATTGATGGGCTGCATATAGGCGAGCACGACATCAGCGTGGTCACCGACGTAAGGTTGCAAGGCAACCACGAGAATCTTCTTCAGTTCGGCGAAGCGCGCCGTGGTCTCATCGGCCTCGAATGCGTTCTTCGCAGCGCTCGCGAGGAATTCGACAAACTCGCCGCGCACGAAATAGCGGTTGGCGTTCGACGGGTCGCGGCGGACCGCCCCGATGGTCGCGCCGGCGTTCAGGACCTTGATCAGGCGGGACCGCTGCGGCGCCTCGACTGGGGGAAGCATGACTTCATGCGTCCAGCCGCGCGCAGACGATGGGACCCCGTCGCGACCGTAGATGTCGCCGTCGGCAATCGGGTGGATCTGTTCAAGCGTCATACTCGCGGCATCATACGTGTCCGGCTGAAGCGCGTGCGTGACGATCGCCTCGAGCTGGCGGGCGCTGCGGCCCTTCGCACTTGGTACGTCGGTCAACGGTGAGCGCAGCGCGTTGGCACCGAAAAGGCCTGACATGAAGACGAGCGAGTCGATCGCGATCGCAATCGCAAGCGCCAGATAGGCGAGCGTGTTGCCATCGTTGAACGCGTTTGAGGTGACGACGAAGCGGTGGGCTTTGTCATCGCGGTTAAGCTCGATGATGTTGATCTGCTGTCGCAACGCTGTGGTGTCAGCACTCGGCAGACCGGAATCCTGGACGCACGTCCGCGCAAACTGGAAGAGGGGATCGGCGCCGCCCGACTGCGGGAGCTTGTCACCGCCGACACAGCGGGCCTGCAGCGCTTTCAGTCCGGTGTTGAGTGCGAACACGCGGGCAGCTGCCTCGCTCGCGGTGCCCGGATCGCAGTTCACCGACTGCGCCTCACGGCTGATCGTGCCGGACTTCACGCGCGTCGCGGCCGCCTGAATGGCAAGGCACTGCTGCTGGATGGTGGCCAGCCGATCGGCGGTGGGCGCACGGCGGAATTCCACAACGGCGTTTTCGAGCGACGCGACGCTGGCGGTCGGGTCGAAGATTGCCGCATCGGTCTTTTCCGCACTCGATCTCGCAACGCCGATAAGCTGATCCGCGGTTGAGGCCTCGCCCTTGAGCTGCGCGAGGCTGCCGTCGATCTGTGCGAGTTCGGCTTCGATGCTGCTTGCCCGGCGATCGATCGTCTCCAGCCGGTCGGACGCGCTGCGCAGTCGTCGCTGGGCGACTTCGAGTTCAGAGGTAATCCGCCGGAGCTCGCTTCGCGCCTGCCGCCACATGCGTCCGCGGCCGACTTTACCGGAGCCTTCAACGCCGCGTTCTTCGGCCAGCATGAACGCGCGTTGTTCGTCTGCGCGCTTCTCGATCTCGTTGACGGACTGCTTGTACTGCGCGACGGCGGCGGCTGCTTCCGGTCGGCCGGTTTTGACGCGTCCGATCTCCTCAGCCAGTTGCGTTTTGCGGGCGGCGAGACCGGCCTGTCCGCTGAGGGCTGTCGTGCGCTTTTCTTCGAGTTCGGCGACGCGTTGGCGCTGCGTTTCGATGTCCGAGGCGATCTGTGCGCGGATGGCGCCTGGCGCCCGGTTCGCAAGCGAAATGATCGCATCGAGATTACCGCGATAGGCCTGCCAGCCTTCGGTCCCGAACAGGCTCTTGATTTCGGAGAGCTGCCGTCGCGTCGCGAGCGCTGCAACGTCGCTGACAACGCCTGCGACCTGGTTCTGTGCGCGAAGCTCAGCAGCGCGCTCGCGTTCGCGCTGCGGGAAGATCGTCGAGAAGAGTGAGTCGAACGAGAAGAAAACCGACGTCGCCATGCAGGCGAGGAACATGACCCATAACACCGCGCCGCGGGCCATGACGCGAATGCCCTGGATGTAGTCGCCGAGGATCTGGCCGCCGGCTGCGATCATGATACCGGCCACCAGTGTGATCAGCATCGCAACGAAAAGAAGCCCGTTGGAGACGCCCGTCAGCGTGCCGGCACTGAAGACGCCGGTGTCGGCATCGACGAACGTGTTCAGGACGTAGATCGTGCCGATGGCGACGATGAGGAGCCCGATGACCATGCCGGCGACGTTGCTCGCCGCACCGAAGGCGTTCGCGAGACGCTGTGAGGGGACGTTGCCACGGGCATCCGGCTCGGGGCGTACATTGAGGCCGGTCGCGAAACTCTCACCGATCAGCCAGGCGACGATCAGCATCACGCCCTGAATGCCGAACGTGATCATCAGCGACAGCAGCGGTTCCTGCGTGAAGTTCCGCATGCCGTCCCAGGTCGTCCATCCCGAGGCAAGCGAGAGGACGATACCGGTCGCGCCAAGCAGCGTGAGCTGCCAGTTCGTCATCAGGTTCTTGAGTGTCAGTTTGTCGGCGCGCTTCACGAACGTGCGGATCGCAAACACCGTCAGCGTCAGCGCAATTCCGAGCGTCAGAAGTCCGCCAATGGGGATGGCGCTCACGTCAATCGAGGAGGCGAGATCAGCCAGCGTTGACATGGCTGGCGCCAGATCGACCCACATGATGTTTGCACCCCTTCACTCGATCGCGCGTCACGTTCGGCCAACCGCTTTAGCCATTCCGGACGCAGTGCGTGCTTTAACCCTCTAGGCAGACGATGTCGGCGCGATGGCCTCCGCTCCCGTTTCCGCTTGGAAAACCGGATGGAGCGGGCGATGCAGTTATAGCTGAAAGCCAGATCGTTGCCGCAATTCTGCCAGTTACAAATTCGTCAGACACGTTTGTTTCTGAAGTCCTGATGAATGGTGCAGCGGCGGTGCGCATTCGATAGGCATTCAACGCGGATGCGACTGACGGTCGTGTACAGCCAACGCGTTTGAGTCACGGTGTTCGCGGGCTTTGCAGATCGCACTCTCGCCGCGAACGCCGGCCATTACGGAGCGGGGTCGGCACGAAACTGAGCAGGACGGGCAATGCACAACAGACGGTGGGCGGGGGTAGCACGTGTGAACGGACAGGCCGAACGAGCATCATGTGTGGGACGCGCTGTTGCGATCGGCATGGCCGCGGCGGCCGCGGTCTTCGTCTCGAGCTTTGCGCCGTTTGTCGCGACCGAGGCTGCGGCGCGAACCAAGTGCAAGCCGACCGACACGTTCAAGGAATTCAAGGCGCGCTTCCGCCGCGAACTTCAGGCAGCCGGCATCTCGCGACGAACGCTCGGACGCGCCTACGATCCGGTGACCTACAAGGCGTCAATCATTCGGCGCGACCGGCGTCAGTCGATCTTCGCGCTGACGTTCATCCAGTTCTCCGAACGCCTGATTTCGGCGCCGCGGTTCAAGACGAGCCAGCGCAAGCTGCGCCGCCGCGCGAGCCTGTTCGCCGATGCCGAGCGCAAGTACGGCGTCCCGCGCGAAGTCATCACTGCGTTCTGGGCGCTTGAGAGCGACTTCGGCGCGACGACCTCGAAGCAGTCGAAGATCTTCTCGTCGCTGGCCACGCTTGCCTACGATTGTCGCCGGCCGGAGATGTTCCAGAAGGAATTGCTGTCAGCACTGCAGATCGTCGA
>JBCBXS010000142.1:0-6757 GCA_039816475.1 Pseudomonadota bacterium
GTCGCGGTGAAGGCGCCGCCGAGTTGATAGCTCTCAAGCTTCGTCATGTTGACGCCGTTCGTCGCGAAACCGCCCATCGCCTTGTACAGCGCCGCAGGTACGTTTCGAACGCGAAAGATGAAGGTCGTCACAAACGGCCCATCGCCCGGATCGGCATCTTCCGGCTCGCCAGCGAGCACCACGAACCGCGTCGTGTTGTGGTCGGCGTCTTCGACGTTGCGCTCGAGAATTTTGAGGCCATAAGTCTCGGCGGCAAGTTCCGGGGCGAGAGCGGCATGCGTTGGCTCGTTCCAATCGCGGACCTCACGCGCCGCGCCTGCGGTATCGGCTGCAACATGGCCCTTCGCGCCGAGCCTGCGAATGATGTTGCGGCACTGCCCGAGCGCGTGGACGTGGGAGTGGATATCCGTGATCCCCCCGAGCTCGGCGTCAGCGATCCCCATCAGATGGAACCGGATCCGTAGGAAGTGCTCGCCGATGATGTAGAGGCCTGCTTCCGGCAGCAGCAGATGGACGTCGGCAACGCGGCCCGCAAGCGTGTTCTCCAGCGGGATCATCGCATAGCGCGTCTCGCCGGCCTTCACGGCCGCCAGTGCATCCTCAAACGCCGGCTTCGCGATGGGCTCCATGTTCGGGAACGCTTCGAGGCAGGCGACATGCGAGTTGGCGCCGGGCTCGCCCTGGTAGGCGATGCGGCCGGTTAGCGTGGGGTCGAGAGCCTGGGACGTCATGGATCGGCGACTTTCACGTTCACAATTCAAAAAGAAGCGGTTCTAACGGGCGGGGCCGACGAGCGCGCGCGCGCGTTCCAGATCGGCCGGCGTATCGACGCCCAACGGGACGGCATCGACCAGCGACACGCGGATCGTCATGCCGTTCTCAAGTGCGCGGAGTTGTTCGAGCTTCTCGCGCACCTCCAGCGGCGACGGCGGCAGGCCGACGAATCGTTCAAGCGCGGAGCGGCGAAAGGCGTAGATGCCGATGTGATGATAGAGCGGCCCGTCGCCGGTCGGCACCGGCGCGCGGGTGAAGTAGAGCGCGCGCAGCGTCTTTGTTTCACCGCCCGCCTCTCCGACGTCCGAGCCGACGACTTTGACGACGCTTGGCGCCTCACGCTCGTGGTCGTCCCTGATTTCGGCGGCAAGCGTTGCGATATGCGTGCCCTTCGGCGACACCGCGTCGAGGCACTGGCGGACGAGCTTTGGCTGTAAGGTCGGCAGGTCGCCCTGCAGGTTGACGATCGTCTCGGCATTGGCATCGGGATCGATCTTGCTGATCGCCTCGAACACGCGATCGGACCCGGACTGGTGGTCGCCCCGCGTCATGACCGCTTCGCCGCCGACCGACCGGATCGCATCGGCGATCTCACCGGCATCGGTTGCCACGATGACGCGGCCGGCCTCGGCCCCCATGGCTTGGCGCCAGACACGCACGATCATCGGCTCGCCGCCGATATCGAGCATCGGCTTGCCGGGCAGACGCGTTGCCTGCATGCGGGCCGGGATTGCGATGATGGTTTGCATGGACGCGTCAGTCCGCTCGTAACTCTCAGTCGTCTCGCGATCGGGTGTGGAGGCCCGGCGGCGCCCTCGAATCAGGCCCGGCGTGGCTTCGTGACAATTCGCCTCGGCACCTTGCGCCGTGAAGCCGCCAAATCACGTTGAAGTTCTGACGGAAATCACCCGTTTGTCGAGGCGCGCCAGCTCAATCACTGTGCTACGCGAGCGTCGGCTTAGGGACTTCATAGGCAAAAGATGAACGGCTCTGACTTTAATACGCTCGCGAGTGCGGCTCTGTCTGCGCTTCTTCTGATCTTCGGTGGCATGACGCTGATCCACGAAACGGTGGGGCATCACGGTGAAGTCGCTGGTGGCTACAAGCTGCCCGTCGAAGTCGCCAGCGCCGATACGTCGACCAGCTCAGGTGGTGGCGAAGCCGAGGCACCAACCGACATCTGGGAGACGATCAAGCCGATGCTTGCCAGCGCAAGCGTCGAGTCTGGCCAGAAGTTCTTCCGAGCCTGTGCGGCGTGCCACTCAGTTAACGAAGGCGGCAAGAACCTCGCTGGGCCAAACCTGTGGTCGGTGGTCAATCGCGACATCGCGAGCATCGACGCATACGCCTACTCCAACGTTCTGAAAGAGAAGGAAGGTGGCTGGTCGTTCGAGGCCCTGACGCGCTTCCTCCACAAACCGAAGGAATGGGCCAAGGGCACCAAGATGGGCTACAACGGCGTGCGTAAGGAAAGCGATCTCGCGAACGTCGTCGCCTATCTCAATTCGCTCTCTTCCAGCCCGGCTGAATTGCCGACGGCCGAGTAACAGCCGCAAGCCGATCCCTGGCGCCGAGCCGCCCGCGACGGCCAAGTCGTGATGTTAAAGTTTCGAAACAAACGGCCGCGCCAACTTCTTGGCGCGGCCGTTTGGTTTTATACGAACAAAGCGTCATCGATGAACCAGCGCGGATCGCCGTCCCCGATCGACAGGGCGCTCGCAGTCACTGGTTGCAGACCCCATCCGATCCCACGTCCCAGGAGTTGAGCCGTTGTCCCAAATCCCGATCGTACCGCAGACGCTGAAGCGCGCGCTTGTCGCTGGGATTTTGATCGGGGGTTTTGGCACGACGGCAGCCCTTGCCGAGACGACGAAGACGCACGCGCTCTCGCTGATCGGCAAGCCAGCCTACGGGCCAGACTTCAAGCACTTCGATTGGCTCAATCCCGATGCGCCGAAAGGTGGCCGTATGCGCCGCTGGAACCTTGGTGCGTTCGACAACCTCAATGGCTTCAGCGTGCAGGGGAACGCTGCGATCGGTCTCGGCCTGCTGCATGACACCATCATGGAGACGAGCCTCGATGAACCGGGGACCGAGTACTGCCTGATCTGCGAGTGGGTCAGCTACCCGAGCGACTACAGCTCGGTGACCTACAGACTCCGCCCGGAAGCCAAATTCAACGACGGCAGTCCAATCACCGTCGACGACGTCATCTTTTCACTTACGGCGTTGAAGGAGGCGAACCCCTTCTACGGCGCCTACTACAAAAACATCGTCAAAGCCGAAGAGACCGGCGATCGTGAGGTCACCTTTACGTTCGATAAAAAGAACAATCGCGAGCTCCCGCAGATCACCGGTCAGCTTCCGATCCTTTCGAAGGCGTTCTGGACGGCGAAAGACGCGAACGGCAATGAGCGGTCTTTAAAGCGACGCAGCCAGGAAGTTCCGATCAGCTCGGGCCCCTACAAGATCAAGTCGTTCAAGTTTCCCGATCGCATCAGCTACGAGCGAATCAAGAACCACTGGGCCGCCGACCTGCCCGTGCGCCGCGGGATGTATAATTTCGACGAGCTGACGTGGCTCTACTATCGCGATCAGACGGCTGCGTTCGAAGACTTCAAGAAGGGCGATCTCGGCGTCTGGCAAGCCTCTAGCGCCAAGCAGTGGGCGGCCGAGTTCAATTTCCCGGCGATCCGGGACGGCAAGGTCAAGCGCAAGGCGTTCGATGTGAAGCGTGTTGCCGGCATGCAGGGCTTCGCGTTCAACCTGCGCCGCAAGAAGTTTCAGGATCCGCGCGTGCGGCGCGCCTTCAATCTCGCGTTCGACTTCGAGTGGTCGAACCGCAACCTCTTCTTCGACCAGTACACGCGCCTGCAGAGCTACTTCGACAACTCCGAGCTCGCTGCGACCGGCCTGCCGGAAGGACGCGAACTCGAGATCCTCAACGAAGTGAAAGACCAGGTCCCGCCTGAGGTCTTCACCACGCCTTACAAGAACCCGGTCAACGCATCGCCAGCCGACTTCCGCAACAACTTGCGTCAGGCGGCGAAGCTCTTCCGCGAAGCCGGCTGGACGGTGAAGGATCGCGTTCTCACCAACGCCGCGGGCGAGAAACTGACAGTCGAAATTCTTCTCATCAGCCCAACGTTCAAGCGCGTGTTCCTGCCCTACGTGCGCAACCTCCAACGGCTCGGCGTGCAAACCAAGATCCGCGTGGTTGATACGTCACAGTATCAGGAGCGTACGGATACATTCGACTACGACATGATCGTCTCAAGTTTCGGCCAGTCCTTCTCACCGGGCAACGAACAGCGAGATTTTTGGGGTTCCGCGGCGGCCGACCGCAACGGCAGCCGTAATGCTATCGGCATCAAAAACCCCGCGATCGATAAGATCATTGAAAAGATCATCTTTGCCTCTGACCGATCTGAGCTTGTTGCGGCTACAAGAGCGCTTGATCGGGTCCTGCTTTGGAACCACTACGTCGTCCCCAACTGGCATCTACCGAAGGTACGATTGGCATGGTGGGATCGTTTCAAACAGCCGGACAACTTACCCGCACTCAGCCCGGCTCCGCTGCAACTCTGGTGGCAGGAGACCGGCGCGGCGAGCGAAGCGAACAAGTCATGATGGACGCCGGAGCGCGGTGGCGTTCGACACAACGGCGATCGGTACAGCGCGCGCGTGCGATAACCGCAACGGTCGCATCGATCGCGGCAGCCGCACTCGTCGCGTTGGCCGCAACACCATCGATCGCCGAGCCGAAACACGGCATCTCCACGTTCGGCGAACTAAAGTACCCGGCTGACTTCAAGCACTTCGACTACGTCAATCCGGACGCGCCCAAGGGCGGCCGACTCTCGCGGATCGGCTCGCGCGGCCTTGTCACGTTTGACAGCTTCAACGGCTACATCCTGAAGGGTGATGCAGCGCAGGGCCTCTCGATCCTGTTCGAAGGCTTCTCGCTCGTCTTCGACAGCTTGATGACACCGGCAACGGATGAGCCCAACGCGGTTTACGGTCTGGTGGCCGAAAGCGCCGATCTCGCCGACGACCGGAAGTCGATCACGTTCAAGCTTCGCCCCGAGGCGAAATTTGCCGATGGTACCGCCCTCACCGCTGAGGACGTGAAGTTCTCGATCGAAACTCTGAAGACGAAGGGCCATCCGAACCTTCGCAACATCCTGCGGAACGTCGCAGAGATCACGATCATCAACCCGCACGAGATCCGCTTTAAGTTCGAAGGCGAACAGGTGCGCGATCTGCCGGTCAATATCGCAACGCAGCCGATCTTCTCGAAGGCCTACTACGCCGATCGCGAGTTCGACCAAACGTCGCTCGACCGTCCGCTCGGCTCAGGTCCCTATAAGATCGGCCGCTTCGATCAGGGCCGTTTCGTCGAGTACGAGCGTCGCGAAGACTACTGGGCGAAAGACCTGCCGGTGAACGTGGGCCGTCACAACTTCGATGTGGTCCGCTTCGAATATTACCGCGAACGGTCGCGCGAGCTCGAAGACCTGAAGTCCGGCACGTTCGACCTGCGCGAAGAATTCACGTCGAAGGATTGGGCGACAGGCTACAATATCGCAGCCGTCAAAGACGGTCGCCTGCAGCGGCTGACGATGCCGGACGGGCGGGCTGCCGGTGCACAGGGCTTCTTCTTCAATATGCGGCGCGATAAGTTCAAGGACATCCGCGTCCGCCGCGCGCTCGGGCTCGCGTTCGACTTCGAGTGGACGAACAAGAACCTTTTCTACAGCCTCTACAAGCGCACCAGGAGCTATTTCCAGAATTCGGCCATGGTCGCGGAAGGCCCGGCGAGCGATGAGGAGCGCGCGCTGCTTAAGCCGTTCGAGGGACAGTTCGACAAGGCGCTTCTCGAAGCGCCCGCCGATCCGCCAGTGAGCGATGGCAGCGGCACGGACCGAAAGCTTCTACGCGAGGCCGTGCGCCTCCTCGACGAGGCCGGCTTCAAGCGGCAGGGCGCCGGGCGGGTTACGCCCGACGGAAAGCCGTTCACGATCGAGTTCCTGCTGTTCTCGCCGAGCTTCGAGCGGATCATTCTCCCCTACATCGAGAACCTCAAACGCATTGGGGTTCAGGCGGCGATCCGCAGGGTCGACGTTGCGCAGTTCCAGCGCCGCATGAAGTCGTTTGATTTCGACGTCCTGACCCAGCGCTTCGTCGTGCCGGCCACACCGGGCGTGGGCCTCAGGACGACGTTCGGCTCGGAGGCTGCGAAGATCGAGGGCAGCTTCAATCTTGCGGGCATCTCCGATCCGGTCGTCGATGCGCTGATTGAGAAAGTTGTCGACGCCAAGAGCCGCGATGAGCTGAACGTCGCCATGCGCGCGCTCGACCGCGTCCTGCGTTCCAACCATTACTGGGTGCCGCAGTGGTACAAGGCCGCCCACAACCTCGCGTTCTGGGATCGGTTTGGCCGGCCTGAGACGAAGCCGAAATTTGCCACCGGCATTATTGATACGTGGTGGTACGATGCGGACAAAGCCGCGAAACTGGCCCAGAACTAACGCGCCGGCCCGCCGCGGCCGCGCCGACGAGGCTCCATGGCGACTTATCTGCTAAAACGACTTCTGTTGATCATCCCGACGCTGTTCGGGATCATGGTCATCAACTTCGCGATCGTCCAATTCGCACCGGGCGGCCCGGTCGAACAGATGATCGCGAAGATCCAGGGCACAGACGTCTCTGCCACGAACCGCATCAGCGGCGACGCCACCGATGCGCTCGCCGGACAGACGAACACGGGCGCGGGCGCTGACAGCGTCACATCGAAGTATCGCGGCGCCCGTGGCCTCGATCCGGAGTTCATCAAAGAACTCGAGAAGCAGTTCGGCTTCGACAAGCCGCCGCTTGAGCGCTTCGCGGCAATGATGTGGAGCTATCTCACCTTCGATTTCGGCGACAGTTACTTCCGTGACGTCTCCGTGTTGCAGCTCATCAAGGAAAAGCTGCCGGTCTC
>JBCBXS010000143.1:0-6752 GCA_039816475.1 Pseudomonadota bacterium
CGTCGCGTGACGCGGCGGCTACTTCGCAGGGACCGTCCAGATCACAGATCGCGTTGTGTCGCCGTGGCGGAGTGCGATCTCCACCGGCTTGCCGCGTATAGCACTTGCCTCAATCCAACCCGGGAGGCGGGCTGAAACCCGTGTTCGCGTGGCGCTGACAGGTGTCGTTTTCAGGCCCTCGAACATGGCCCCCTGCGGCGGTGCGAGAAACACATCCGGCAGGTCCGCGCCCTTTGCGTGCTCGACTTCGATCGTGACGGTGCCAGGCTTGCCCGCTTGGAACGACGCATCAACAACGCCGAGTTCGGGTGCTCCCGTCTCTCCGAAATTCTGACGGGGCGGGACGGCACGGACCGCCCTCGCAAGCGCCGGGGGGATCGAGAACAGCTTCGCCGGCGCAACGGTGAGCGAATGCGCCGCTTCCGCCGGAATGCAGATCGTCTTGCAGACGCCAAACAGCGCCTTGATCCGCAACCTCACCGGCCGGCTCGGATCGGCCGGCGTGATCAGGATCGGGAAGACGACGTTATCTTTGTACCCCAGCGTCGAGCCGGTCTCATCGACATACCGGTTGGGCATCGGGAACTGAACGGTGTGGGAGGCGACGTTCTCCGAGCCAGAAAGATCAAACAGCGGCGGAATGCCTCCGGCCGTGCCCGGCGCGCGCCAGTAGGTTTTCCATTCGGGTTCGAGGCGAACGGCGAAGCCAGCATAGAGTTCTAACGCGCCGGACGGCGAAGGCTGCGCGCCAACCAGGAGACGCGTCGCGTGCTTCAGGCCTGGCTGCCAGGGTGTCGCCGATTTGGCCTCGGCCGTCGCGGTCATTGCGCCGAGCGCCAGCAGAGGCACAAGCCCTACGAGGACCGCAGCAAGGCTGGGCGGCCTCACCGCAGGCCGTGATTGACGTCGCGGTTGGCTCGGTAGCTGGCTCAAAGTCGTCATGGCTCCAGGTCCGCGTTCAGGCAACGTCGGCTGCATCACGATAACATGCGCCGCCGGCTGATGTCGCCGCCCCGGCCGCCGTCCGCGCCGTCAACACTGCCTCACAACGCTGCGAGCGCCGTCATTCCATCCGGCCGCAATTGGCCGTAGTGTGCGCCGTCCTGCCCGCTGGAGTGCCGCATACGGATGACCGAGACCCTCGAAGGGAAGCTGCTGATCGCCATGCCGGTGATGACCGACCCGCGTTTTGCGCAGTCGGTCATTTTCATGTGCGCCCATTCCGACGACGGCGCCATGGGCCTGATCGTCAATCAACTTTCCGATGATGTGACGTTCCGTAGCCTGATCTCACAGTTGGACATGGCTGAAGAATTCGATGTCGATATTCCAGACCCCGAGACCGTTGCCGAGCGCCGCGTGCACGTCGGTGGCCCCGTCGATCCGGCGCGCGGCTTCGTGCTGCATTCGCCGGACTACTTTGTCGAAGGCGCGAGCGTAACCGTCGCGGACGGCATCTGCCTGACGGCGACGCTGGAAGTGCTCGCAAGCATGGCGCAGAGCCCCTCGCCGAAGGACGCGTTTCTCGCGCTTGGGTATGCCGGCTGGACGGCCGGACAGCTCGAAGCAGAGATCCGGGCCAACGGCTGGTTGCACACGGACGCGACGACCGAGCTGGTGTTCGCGACGCCGATCGAAGACCGCTATCGCCGTGCGATGGACCAGTTGGGCATCGACCCGTCTTTCCTTGTCTCGACGTCAGGCCGCGCATGAGGCGTGGTGTTACGCGTCGGGCCTGACGCGATCACCGGAACCGCTGAAGCATCGGCGCCGGATCGTCGTCCGGATCATCGATGGGCGGCAGCGGTGCGGGCTCGGGCTCCGCGTCGTCGTTTGCAACGAGCTGTCCGGTGCTCGGATCGATGCCGGCAAGGCGCGCAAGGCTCGCGGCGATGCCAGGTGGCAAGGTCCGCAGCTTTTCGAGCGTCAGAGGATCGGCCGGATCAGCCAAAGGCTTTGGTCGCGATGTCGCCTTTCCATTGTTCGGTGGCGGTGCCGGCGGCGTAGGCGTGGGCGTAGGCGTCGATGCGACCTGCGCTGACGACGCATCTTTTGTCGCGTTCCGGACAGGTTGCTTGGTCACAGCCACCGCGGGCGGAGGTGGCTGCTTCTGCGGCGCGGCACCGTTGCCCGGCATTGATGCGGTCGCAGGCGGTTTTGCTGGCGCCGGATCGGGGCTGTCCGCGCTGCCGGCGAGCTTTGCGACGAGATCGGCCTCGGCGTTCGCCTGCGTCGAAGGCGGCGCGGACGAGCGACCCGGGACAGGCGGCGGCGGTGGGGTCGGTGGCGCAGCGCCCCTCGCCTGCTGTGTCGTCGGCGACGCCATGCCTGGCGGCGGCGGAGGTCCAGGCGGCACCGTCCGTGATGCGGGATGCGGGGGCAGCGGGGGCCGTGTCACAGGCTCGCTTTGTGTCGCGCGCGGTCCTGCTGCGGGAGGAGACGCTGGCGCTGAGAGGATGTCAGGTGGAAAGCCGCTGCCGTTGCTATTGACGTGGCCATTCCCATTCGCGGCTGGAGGCGGCGGCGGTGCGTTGTTCGGGGACACCGGCGGGCGTGATGATGACGGCGGCGGCGGTGGTGACGTATTCGGCGCGTCGCGTTCCGGCCCGGAAGCCGTCTGGCGCGCGCCCCGCTTCGATCCGCCGGCCTTCCGCACACGCGCAGGAAGCTTGCCCTTCGCAACGACGTGCGGCGGCACTGTTGCAGGGTCGACGTCGTTTGCCGCCGGCGCCGCTGCCTCGGCCGCGGCGATCGCAGCGTCGGGCACTTTCTTCGCCGTCGACGTTGAAACCTCCGGCTTCGGCATTGGCGAAGGTTTGGCGAGGAATAGGCTCCGCTGCTGCTTGCGCTCTGCTTTGCGCACGACCCGCAACAAGTCGGTGACCTCGCGAACGGTCATTGCCTCGCCGTAGTAAAAGCCCTGGGCGTATTCACACCCGAGCGATCGAAGGAACATCGCGCTTTCGGGCGTGTCGACACCTTCGGCGATCACGCGTTTGCCGAGCTCGCGACCGAGACCGACAATCGAGCGGACCAGCGTCTGCCCGGCACCATCGTCCGCGCTTGCTTGCACGAGATCACCGTCGAGCTTGATCGTGTCGAACGGGAAGCGTTGCAAATACGCGAGCGAAGAGTACCCGATACCGAAATCGTCGAGAGCGATCCGGGCACCAGCTTCGCGCAACTGGTCGAGAATGCTGCTGACCTGCTCGGGGTTGTCCATGACGAGGTCTTCGGCAACCGCAAGCCGGATCGTGCCCGGTGAGATCGGTGCCGAACTCACGATCCGTCGCACTTCCTGGACAAGGTCAGCGTTGATGAGCTGACGGCTCGACAAGCCAATCGAGGCGAACAGCGGGTTCTCGTTGCGATGGAGCTGCTTCTGCCACTTCGCCGCCTCGGTCGCCGCGCGGCGCAACAACGTCGCCATCAACGGCGCTGCCAGATCATGACGTTCTGCGACCGGCATGAAGTCCGCGCTCTGGAGCAAACCCAGTTGCGGATGGCGCCAGCGGAGCGTCGCCTCAAAGCCCGAGAGCACTTCGGTTGGCAGATAGATGATCGGGTTGAAGACGATCTCGATCTGCTGGCGTTCGATCGCGACCTTGAGCTCTGCGGCGAGTTTGCTCGCGTCGTCCGGCTTCGTGCGCAGCTCCGGCCGGAAGAGCTGGATGCGATCCGTGCCGGCCCGCTTCGCACGATAGAGCGCGATCTCCGCATCCTTCATCGTCTCGTTCGGATCGGTCTGTCCGGGCTCTGCGATCGCGATGCCGATGGCGCCCGTCAGGATGATGTCGTGCCCGCTGACCTGGATCGGCGTCCGCACGGCCTTGCGGAAATCATCTGACAGCGCGGCAAGCGTCTCGGGCGTCTGCTGCTGCAGGATCAGGCCGAACTGATTGCCGCCAATCCTTGCAAGCGAGTCCTGAGGCCCGACATGCGATTGCAACCGCCTTGCGAGCGTCAGCAAAACACTGTCGCCGACGACGAAGCCGTGCGTCGCGTTCACGCGTCGGAAGTGGTCGATGTCGATCAGGACGACAGCCGGCGGCGGGCAGCGTTCCTCCGCCGTCCGCGCGAGGCTCATCTCGAGGCGATCGACAAACAACTCTCGGTTGGGCAGGCCGGTCATGCCGTCGTGGACTGCGTCGTGAAGCAGGCGGTCCTGCGCGCGACGCTCATCGGTGATGTCGCGGATCAGGCCGTAGCAGCGTAGCGAGCGACCGTCGGTCGAGTGCACCGTCGCGGCATCGAGCGAAAACCAGCGCCAGTAGTTCCCCGCGTGACGCATGCGGAAGTCGATCTGGATGACGCCGCCGTTCTTGTCGCGGATGTTATCGAGCGCCGCGTGAAATCGTTCGCCGTCGGCCGGGTGCATGCGGCCCGTAAAGGTGTCGAGCTTGGCTGAGAGAACGCCTGGATCGAGCCCCAACGCTGCTTCGATCAGTGGCGAGACGCGAACCTCGTTGCGGTAGCCGTGCCACTCCCAGACCGCGGCTGCAGCGCCTTCGACGGCGAGCGCGCGGGCTGCCTGATCGCCCTGTGTGCCCGACGCGATCGGATCGCTGGACTTGAACGCGTACTGCGTGACGGTGAAGCCAATGAGGACTGCGATCAGAACGAGGCCGGCGACGTGGATCGAGACAACGAGATCGCCGCTTAACTTCCCTGTTACCGTGAGCGAGGCGCCAAAGACCCAGACAAGAAACAGGATCCAAGGCGGCAACAGTGAGAGGGAGCGATCCTGCCCCCGCGCGGCGAGCAGGATCATGACGAGCGCACACACGCCGCCGATCGCAGCAAACGACAATCGCGCGAACGTCGCAGAGAGCCGCGGATCGAGAACCGCGAGGAAGACGAGCGCCACCTGCGCGATGATCCAGACGCCGAAGATCATCCGGATGAAGCTGTGCGATGAGCGCAATCGCAGGAAGGTGTAGGCGAAGATCAAGAGGCTCGCGGCAACGGCGGATTCGGTGGCTGCTCGGTAGACCGCGTTGTCCTCGGCGCGAAGCTGAAGGAGCTTGTGCCAGAAGCCGAAGTCCACGCAGAGGTAGGCGAGCAGGCTCCATGCAACGAGGGCCGCACTCGGGAAGATCGCTTTGTGGTTGGCGGCGAAAACAGCCGTCAGGAACACACCGAGGATACCGACGACGCCAAGCAAGAAGCCGTTCAAGAGCTGCCGGTCGCGGGTCTTTAGCTGGAAACTCGTCGGCTGCCAAAGATAGATGCGCGCGACTTTGTCGGCGGACATCTCCGCGGCGTAGGTGATCGTTTGGCCGGGTTCGATTGTTATCCGAAAAATATCGGCGCGATCGCTCGGCACCCGCTCGGCCAAAAAGCCGATTGAGGGCGTGAGCGCTTCGATCCGTCTGGCATCGAGATCAGGCCACGTGATGCCGGAGCCGATGTGGGTGTAGCGGTCAGCGGTAATCCAAAAGGTCAGAACGCGTTCGGAGACGTTTCGGAGCGCGAAGACCACCCAGTCCGGGTTCGCTCCTTTCAGAGACGAGCTGACCGTCATGCGGCCGGTCGCGCCGTCGACCCCCGGTGCCGTCTCGACCTGAAGGCTTTCGCCGCGGCGCGCATGAAACTCACCTGATGCGGTGATCTCGATCCGGTCGGAGTTCGGCGTCACTTCGATGGGGTTGAGCGCACGGGCCGGCGCAACGCTGACGATCAGTGCGGCGACCAAGATCGCGATGGCGGCAACGGCACGCAGCATTGCAATCGGCCACGCGGACAAAGCGCGCAGCCGGACATCGCTGCCCGAAACCCCCTCAAGCGTCATTGTGTGCCCCCAGCAGGCCAACCTGCCGCGTCATCGCAGAGCAAAGAGAACAGAATGTGGTCCTGCCAGTGAGCGTTAATTTTCAGGTACTTGCGAGCAAGCCCCTCACGCACGAAACCGTTCTTTTCCAGAACTTTGATCGAACCCGCGTTATTCGGCAGGCACGCCGCCTCGAGCCGATGAAGCTCGAGACCGTCGAAGGCGAATGGGATCACCGCGCGGACCGCCTCCGACATCAGACCCTTGCAGACGAACGGTGCGCCGATCCAATAGCCAAGGGCTGCCGCCTGCGTCACGCCGCGTCGAACATTCGACAACGTCAGACCGCCGACAAGTCGACCGGTTCCGGCTTCGAACAGGAAGAACGCGTAGCCGAGGTCCTCGCGCTGATCGCGCTGGTGGATGCGAAGGCGGCGGCGGAAGGCCCAGCGGGTCAGTTCGTTCTCCGTCCACGCCGGCTCCCACGGGGTCAGATGCGACCGGCTCTGCGCCCGCAGTTCAGCCCACGCCGTGAAGTCCGACATCACCGGCGGGCGCAGCCACAACCGGCGCGTCTCGATCTGTGGGTCCGTTTCCTGGATCAGCCCGGTGCGGAGAAAAGCCATCGTCGTTACGCCACCGACCGGTTCAGGCTGCCGCGAGGAAACGATCGCGCGCCGCTTCAGCAATGTCCATTGAGCGATCTCCTGCGCCAACGACGCTGACGGTCGCGGCAGACGCCCGCGCGTATCGTTCGGCGACGGCTTTGATCGCTGAGGCGTCGACGGCGTCGATGCGGGCAATCAAATCGGCTGGCGCAAGCGTACGGTTGAGTGCGAGCGTCTGGCGCGCAAGTTGGTCGGCGCGGGCGGCCGGGCTTTCGAGCGCCATCAGAAGGCCGGCCTTAAGCTGTGCTCGCGCGCGCTGCACCTCGCGTTCGTCGGGCCCATCGCTTGCGAGCGTGCGCAATTCGTCGGCCATC
>JBCBXS010000144.1:0-6702 GCA_039816475.1 Pseudomonadota bacterium
TCTGATGCGAGCGGGGCTGCGATCGAAAGCGTGTCATCACTGTCAGCATCGAACTCCAGTCCTGTATTGTCATTGGCGCTGCCGACATCCGGCACCGCTGCTTCAATCGACAGATTTGGTTCGGCGCGCGTTGCGATCGCTTCACCCAATGAGGGAAGCTGACCGCTCGGCTCGACGACCTCTACCCGGCGAACGCCGCCAATACGCCACTGCGAAAAGGCGATGTACATGCCGAGACCCGAGCCGACTTCAAGCAGAAGCGCGATGAAGACAGCGAGGGCCGTTTGGACATTCTCGACGGAGACGCCTGGCAGGAACATGCCCGTCAGGTCCGCGAGAATCTGTGCTTGAGGGTCTGCAGCCCGTGGGCCCGCCCCGTTGGTTTTCGCCAGCTCACGCCGGGCATCCGCAATGCGGGCCTCGAGCTTGGCGGCCTGCTCGGCAGCACCGAGTTCGGCTTTTAACGACGTAAAGGTCTTGCAGAAACGATACGTCGTCCTGCCCTTCACGTTCGTACACCCGGAAGACCATTTGTATGGCTTGCGGGCCTGCATGCCAGACAGCTCGGACTTTACCGTCGCTGCTGGTCGATGCTGAGGCACCCAGGACAGTTGTTCCTGTGCGCGTTTCAGATCGGCCTGTAGCTGGGCATAGTTCGCTGCCTGAGCCATTCGCTGGCCGGCAGTATCCTGCCGGTTCAGCGCCGCATGACCTAGTGCGGACGTGAGCGAATAAACCGTCACGACCATCCAGACCACGCCGGATGCAGCCGCTTGGCTCCACATCCGGTTTTTTACAGCGGCAAAGATAAAGAACGGCACCAGCGCCTTTAGACAGTCGGCTGCCGCCGACGCTGAACCGTAAATCACACCATCGAATTCGGTGGTGCCGAGATGGTACCCGAAACGCCAGTTCATTGCAGCCGACACGGCTAAAAGTACGCCGGCTGCCAGGACGCCTAGAACGCCCAGAGCATGTCGCATATCTGTCCTCTCAGATTGAGCTCAAGCGGACGCGGAACGCGCTTAAGCGCACGGACATTTTGGTTTTATCTGAGGACGGGCCACTCTCATGCGACGCAACCGGCGAACGGTGCGCTTCCGAGATCGCGTTGCGTTCTGCGCCTTGAGCAGCTTCGATCTCCCCAAAAGATCAAAGCGGGCGGACCGCACGTTTTCTCGACGGGCATGAAGGCCCGGCATGACCATCTGAGCTGACTTCGGTAGACCCGCCGCTTGGGGCTAACCTGTGGACAACATCGAAGATGGGGACGAGTGAAAACGGGTACTCGACAATTAATCTCCCCCTCACCGACTGAGCATTGCGGTGATTCGGCCCGTATTTCTCCGCGCAATCAGATGCCTACTCCGTCGTGAGCGGGAGTGTGGCCGGATTGCAGCGGCGATCGGACCGCTGTCGGAAGGCCCAGTAGTCCACAGGCCGAGCAGAATACACACAGTTTACCCACAGCCAGACGGATTGGCCCCGATCCGGAACCCAGCCGTCGCGCCCTTCTGCAATCCGGGACATCAGCTTCGCATCGCTTTGGGGTCGGCAGCGTGATCGTTTGGTGTTTTATGTGAAAGCTGATGAGCCGGATGCGCCCCAATGTGCGGCCGCGGTCGGCTCCGACAGCGAGCGTGCGGACCTCGATTGTTCGGTGTCGCGGAGGAGTGCTCATGTATCGCCTGATTATCGGCGCCATTCTCGTCGTCGCGTTCGCAGCGTTGTCTTACGCACTTCCGGTCTCGCAGGGCGCAGAGCAGGTCCGGCGGGTCACCGAGATCATGACCCGCAAGGCTGTGCCGCAACCGGCTGAGACGATGCCGGCATCGGCCTACGCGCCCCGCGTCGTCCGAGCGACGCCGACGGAGACGCCGCGCACGCCTCAAGCGAAGAGTGCCGAGACGGTCTCGCCACGCATCACGTCTGAGGTGAAGTCGTACCGGACCGAGCCCGACGTCGGGCGGATCAAGGTCGCCGAACTGCTTCCGCCAAAACCAAAGCGGTTGGCGCAGCCCCGCGACGCGGAAGCTCGCGCTCAACTCGTTCGGTCGCTACAGGGCGAACTGAAACGCATCGGCTGTTACGCGGGGCCGGCCAACGGCCGCTGGTCAAAGCGATCGCGGGCGGCGATGGCCCGCTTCATCCAGAACGTGAATGCACGGCTGCCGACGGCCGAGCCCGATTACATCCTGCTCGCGCTGGTCCAGGGCAGCGGCAGTCAGCGATGTGGCCGGCCAGAGCCCGGAATGCAGATTGCTGGCGCCAAGCCGCCGGTTCCGAACGACCACCCGCCAAAGTCATCGGCCAGCAAGACGGCGCGCGCTGAACTAAAACGGGTGGTAAGTACGCGCGAGCACAAGCCATCAGCCTTCCGAGCGATCGTCGCGAGTGCTGCGCCGGTCGCAACCGTTGTCCAGCCCGGAGAGACGACCTCTGCCGCGCTGATTGCACACGCTGCGCCGCGCATCAGTCCGCCTGAGCTTCCCATTCGAAAGCCAGCCGCCAGCAAGATCGAGCGAACGGCGGTCGCCGCGCTTTCGCCGACGGTGTCGCTCGACCAGCGCGAAGCGACACAAGCGCCGGCCGCCCGGCCTACGCCGACGGTTGCGGCCCCTGTCCCGCAGAAAGCGAAGCCGACCGGGCAACGTGAGTTAGTCCGTAAGATCATCCGCATCGCGCGGAGGACGGAAGCGGTCCCAACCCGTCGTCGCGCAGTCGGCCAACGTCGCGCCGCGCGAAAAATCAGGATCCGCAAAGCCAATCGGGCGCGCGCACGTCGCGCCGCCGAACGTCGGCGCCGGGCACGTCTTCGCCGCGTCGCACGAAAACGGAACCGTGCGGCCCAACGGCGCCGGCAGTTCCGGCTCGCGCGGCTCGGAGCGCGCCGGAGCTATCGTCCGCGTCGGCGCTATATCCGCCGCCCGCGCTTCAACGCTGAGACGTTCTTTGCCGGCCTCGAGCGACGCATCAAGTAAGCGCGCGTAGCCCACGACCGGCCAGGCCGCAGACCGCACGGCTCTTGCATCCGCGCGCGTGGCCCGCCATTGAGCGGGCATGACCCACAGCCTTATCGCGTTCGGCGAATGCATGGTCGAACTGGCCCGCGTTGACGGCAACGCCTTCCAGCTCGCCTTCGGCGGCGACACCTTCAACACCGCCGTCTACTTCGCCCGCCTCACCGGCGCGCCCACCGCCTATGCGACCGCGCTCGGCACTGATCCCTATAGTGATGCGATCGCGAGCCTCGCAGCCGACAACGGTATTTCCGACACCCTCATCCTCCGCCTGCCCGATCAGATGCCCGGGCTCTATCTGATCGAGACAGCCGAAGGCGAGCGAGCGTTTCACTACTGGCGATCCGCCGCAGCCGTGCGCCGGTTCATCGCCGAAAGCGATCTCGCAGCCCTTCAGCACGCGGCCGGCACGAGCCGCTTCATCTACCTGTCCGGGATCACCCTATCGCTGTTCGACGCCAACGATCGGAAGCGACTTCGCGATGTTGTCAGTCATGCCAGATCAGCCGGCACGACGGTCGTGATGGATTCCAACTACCGCCCGCGCGGCTGGCCGGATGGCATCGAACATGCGCGTGAAGCGTTCGCAGCGTTCTGGGAGATCACCGATCTCGCGCTGCCGACGTTCGATGATGAGCAAGCGCTCTGGGGCGACGACAGCGTCAACGATACGCTTAAGCGCCTGATGGCATTCGGCGTTGGCCGCGTCGTGGTGAAGGACGGTGCGAACGGCGCGCACATCTGGGAGGCCGACGGGACGTCGTCGACGATCGCGGTTGAACAGACGGTTCAGCCCATCGACACGACGGCGGCTGGCGATTCGTTCAACGCCGGCGTGATGGCCGCGCTGCACGAGGGCCACTCGCTTGCAGAGTCAGCCGTCACGGGCCATCGCATCGCAAGTGCTGTCATCCAGCATCGCGGCGCGATCGTGCCGGCCGAGGCGACGCAGCCCGTCGTCGACGCGTTTCGGAACGGGTGCGCCGCTCGCTAGACGTCCTTTACGGCGGCCATGGCATCCCGCGACAGCGTCTCGATGCGGCCCCAGTCTTCGCTCGCGATCGCATCGGACGGTGCCACCCACGACCCGCCGATGCTGATGACGTTTGCAAGTTGCAGGTAGTCGGCCACGTTCGCAGCGGTCACACCGCCGGTGGGACAGAACTTGATCTCGCTCAGTGGCGCCGCAAGCGATTTGAGGAGGCCGATGCCCCCCGCCGCCTCAGCGGGAAAGAATTTGAGCGCACGATAGCCCATGTCGGCCAGTGCCATGGCCTCTGACGCAGTTGCAGCCCCCGGCAGGAAAGGCACCGGCCATTGCTCGGCGGCGTTGACGAGCGCAGGCGACATGCCGGGCGAGACGAGATACTGCGCGCCGGCCGTAATCGCCGCATCCGCCTGGCGCGGCGAGAGTACCGTTCCGGCGCCAACGAACACGTTCGGCATCGCATCTGCGATGACCTTCAGCGCCTGCAAGGACACCGGTGTTCGCAGCGTGATCTCCAGCGTGCTCAGCCCGCCATCGAGCAGCGCTTTTGCGAGCGGCACAGCCTTCGCAACGTCTTCGATGGTCAACACCGGGACGATTTTCGCAGCACCCAGCTTTTCGAGGAGCCGGGGGTTATGCGTTGCTTGGCTCATAACGTGCCTTCATTGATTGCAGCCTCGGTTTCGGTCTCCTCGGCCAACCACTTCAGGAACGGCGGATGGCCGCCTTCCGGGCGCAGTTTGAGGATCGCGGGAGTGTCGTAGGGATGGGCTTCGGCGATGGCCACCATCGCGGCATCGGCCCGGCCTGCAACCGTCTTGAAAATGACAGGCAGCTCTTCGCCGGTCTCGACGTTACCGTCCCATCGATAGACAGACGTCATCGGCGCCAAGACGTTCGCACATGCAATGAGGCGCGCGCCGAGCAAGGCCGAGGCTGCCGCCTTCGCGCTTTCCGCATCCGGAAACGTCGCGTAGATTAAGACTGGATTGTTTGCGTCCATCGCGTCCGGGTTCCGTCGTGGCAGGAAGCGGTGTGGCGGTTCTAGCGCTCGCGGACCGCACGGGAAAGGGAGCGCGACCGACCGGCGCTTGCACCACGCGTCCGCACCGAGATGCACGAGAGGCCAACCCCATGAGCGCCGCGCCCGCCGGCCAATCGTTCGAGCGCATCGCATTTGTCGCCAGCGAACACGACGAGGCATCCGCCGCCGCCAACGCCTTGCGCGAGCGTTACGGCGACACAGACGTTGCGGACGCGGATGTGGTCGTCGCGCTTGGTGGCGACGGTCTTATGTTGCAGACGCTGCGCGCGATGCTCCGCTCCGGAATGCCGATCTACGGAATGCACCGCGGCTCGGTCGGCTTCCTCATGAACGAGTTTTCGCTCGACGGTCTTCGGGAACGGCTGGCGGCGGCGGAAGTCTCCGAAATCCGACCGCTCCGGATGAAGGCGACCAGCGCGGACGGTGAGACAGACGTCCGGCTCGCCATCAACGAGGTGTCGCTGTTCCGGCAAATCCATCAGGCCGCCAAGCTCCGCATCGCGGTCGACGGGAAAGTCCGGATGGACGAACTCATCTGCGATGGCGTGCTTGTCGCGACACCGGCCGGGTCGACGGCCTATAACCTATCGGCGCACGGGCCGATCCTGCCGATTGAATCACCGCTGCTCGCGATCACGCCGATCAGTCCGTTCCGACCCCGCAGGTGGCGCGGGGCGCTCGTCTCGAACCGGACACACGTCGCCGTGACCGTTCTCGAAGCCGACAAACGGCCGGTCAGCGCTGTCGCCGATCACGACGAGACGCGATCGGTCGTGCACGTCGAGATCGCGGAAGCCGACGACATCGAGCTCAGGATCATGTTCGATCCCGACCAGAGCCTTTCCGAGCGCATCATCGCCGAGCAGTTCAAGTACTGAGCATTCCTGCTTCGCCGAAGCGCTGAGCGCCGATCGAACCAGATCGCCACCACGCCGTTGACGGACTGTTGAAGCGCTTTCTTCGAAGCAAGCGCCGCCTATCAACCTTTCACACATCTCGAAACGTCAGATGAATTGGCAGGCGCGCTGCCGCCCGTCATGGTGCGCGTCGCCGCAGATGAAAACGGAAGAGAAACGGAAAACGAGCATGCCGGGCCTGACGTACGAGCAGTTTGAGGTCGGCGCCGTGTTCAATCACGAACTGACGCGGACGATCACGGAAGCCGACAACACGTTCTTCTCGTGCCTCACCCACAACCCGCAACCGCTGCACATCGACCACCACTTTGCAGCCGAAACCGAGTGGGGCCGGCCGCTGGTCAACAGCCTCTTCACGCTAGGCCTCATGATCGGCGTTTCGGTCTCGGACACGACGCTCGGCACGACGGTCGCCAACCTCGGAATGACAGAGGTGAAGTTTCCTGCCCCGGTCTTCCACGGCGATACGCTGCATTGCCGGACGACCGTCGATGCCATGCGCGAGAGCCGCTCGAAGCCCGATGTCGGGATCGTCACGTTCCGTCATGAGGCGTTCAATCAAGACGACGTGCTTGTCGCGACGTGCCTCCGCCAGGCGATGATGCGGAAGGGCGCGAAATGATCCGCGGCCGCGAACACCGCCGGATCACGCAGCGCCGCGCGCGAGCAAGATGCGGGCGATCGAGCATCTGCCCGTCGAGTGACGCCACCCCGCTGTCAGCGGTCTCAAAC
>JBCBXS010000145.1:0-6540 GCA_039816475.1 Pseudomonadota bacterium
AAGTAGAACCAGCCCCAGTCGACCATCAGCTCGAATTGGCGAATGCCAAGCGTACTCTCATAGGCATTAATGACATCGACTTTTTTGGCACCGGCAAAGACATGCATTGTCGTCGACTGGTTTCCGCCGGCCGGGATAGTGAGACCATCCGTGATGTATTCCGCCTGGAACGTGGGTTGTCCGCCAAGCGCGGCTTGCTTGACCGGCGCATAGAGGTTGCCCTCGAATGGTGTCGACTGCGGCGGGATGATCGCTGAGGCCCAGTACTTGTCAGTGATGCCAAGCCAGCCGCCCACTGCGCCCTTGACGCGCTTGCCGCTGCCCTCTTCGAGCAGCTCCGAGTAGTCGAGTTCGGTAAAGCCGTTCTCGCCGATGACGCCGATCAGGCCTTCGTGCTGAATGAAAAAGTTCTCGAGATCGGTCGGGATGCCGTAGCGGAAGACCTGCGCGTAGGGGAACAGCGTGACAGGGTTCGAGCCCGCGTTCGCGACCTGGTCCTGGATCGTGAAGAGATAGTTGTCGTCAACGGAGACGGTGCGCGTAAATGTGAGCCCCGCGCCGTTGTCCCACGTCAGTTTCAGCGGTGAGGCCGGCGTGAGCTTCGCGCCTTCGGAAGCGGTCCAAACAGTATCCGGGCCTGGGACGGGGATGTTCGATCCCGGCGGCGCCACCCAATAGGATTGCGCGAAGTACGGTTTCGGCGCGGTCGGCGGCGAGAACAGAACAACGCGCGGGCTGCCCTCTTCCGGTGAGACGCCGTAGCGCTTCAGGACGACATCATCGATGCGTGCGCCCTTGAGGCTTATGGAGCCTTGGATCGCAGGTGTCTCGATCGCGACGCGTGGGTCCACGGAGAGCGACGACTTGCGATCAACCAGCACAGTCGGCCGCGCGGGAAGCTGCGCGCGAACGCCGCCGGCGCCTGGAGTGACACCCGGCGTCGGCGCGCCAGCGGTCGGTGCTGTCTGGCCCGGTTGCTGGCCGACGGTCTGAGACTGCTGCTGTTCGGCGAGGCGGCGCTGGCGCTCACGCTCCTGCTCAAGTTGCGGATTGGCGTAAAGGATCTGCCAGGCGACCATCACACCGATCGACAAGATCACCGCCAGAAGCATGTTTTTCGTCTGGTTCGGATCTTGGGTCTGCATCAGATATCTCAGGAGATGGTCGGAAAAGGCTGGCCGCGCGCTCGGTCCGGATTTGGCGGTGTTTGCCCAATTTTACAAATGCCGGCAAGGGCGCCGCTGCGTCTCGCCCGGGTTCAGTCCGCCGGCTGTTTTGCGGCCACGTCAGGCCGCAGACGTGAGGCGATCTCATCGAGCGCCGCGGACAGATCGGCTGCCAGCGACGCCATCGGCTGATCGAACGCAGCGCGTCTCGCGACAATCACATAATCCACGCCTTCGATGAGCGAGCGGGGCGACTGGTCGCGGATCGCCTCCCGAAGCCGTCGCTTGATGCGGTTCCGTACGACGGCGTTGCCGAGTTTCTTCGTGACAGTCAGCCCGAACCTCGAGGCGGCTGCTGCGCTCTCTGCGCTCTGAAGCGCCTGCGGCCGAAGCGCCTGAGCCCGCCTCTTCGCCTCAATCACAAACGCGCGTTTGCTCACGCGTACGCCCCCGCGCACACGAAGGAAGTCCGCGCGGTGCTTTATCGAACTGAGCTGCATGCGATGTGCGGTTGGCCCGCGTGGCGTAATCCGCATTCGGCCCGATGGGGCGGGCGCGCGTGCCTCAGGAGATGCCAGCCTCAGGCTGACAACTTCTTCCGGCCTTTAGCCCGGCGACGGCGCAAGACGCTGAGGCCGCCCGTCGTGGACGAACGCTTGCGGAATCCATGCCGGCGCTTCCGCACGAGTTTGCTCGGCTGGTACGTCCGTTTCACGACACTCTCCAAGGTTTGAACCAAGCGCGTCGTATAGGGTCGCGCCCTGGGCAAGTCAACGGAAACCGGGGCGTCGCGCGCGGTCGAGCCAGGCCACGTCAGCCGGCCCACGACGCACAACACGTTCACGAAAGACTTCACGGGACAGCTCACGCTGAAAGCCCCGAGTTTCACGTGTTCTCACGAGTTCCCCCAGACCTTCACAGTCCCTTGAGAGGCCATTTCCTTTTGCCGAAAGCGCCTGCAGGTTCGGGCCATGGCGCGATCGCGGGGCTTGCTGACGGTCGCATCCAACACACCCGCAGATGAGGGTCTCCCAGTCACCGGGGCCCTACGACCAAAAGGGATGGATCATGATGCAGCAGACGAAACACGTCAGTCGCCGGACCGTTGTTGCCGGCGCGCTTGCCGCAGCAAGTCTTGCCGTCGCACCGCTTCCGGTAATGGCGAATGTCACGGAAGCGTTCGCCAAGAGCGCACCGGCCGAGGCCGGCCAGACCGTCGACCACAGCGCCTGGACGAAGCTTCTCCAGACCTACGTCGAAGCCGGGTCCGATGGGCTTAACCGCGTCGATTACGCAGGCTTTAAGAAAGACGGCCACGCGGCGCTAAAATCCTACGTTGCAAAGCTTGAGGGCACCGACCCCACCAAGCTGTCGCGGCCTGAGCAGTTCGCCTACTGGGCAAACCTCTACAACGCGAAGACGATTGACGTGGTCCTCGACGCGTTTCCGGTCAAATCTATCCGCGAAATTCAGATCGGCGGCGGGCTGCTTGGCTTTCTGAAGAAGTCGGCCGGGGCAGGTGGCCCGTGGAAGGCTGAGATTATGACGGTCAACGGCCGCAAGCTCAGCCTCGATAACGTCGAGCACGATATCATGCGCAAGGTCTTCAACGACCCGCGCGTGCATTACTCGGTCAACTGCGCATCGATCGGCTGTCCGAACCTGCGCCGCGAAGCCTTCACCGGCGCCAAGCTCGAGGAACAGCTCGACGCCGGCGCCCGCGCCTTCGTCAACTCGCCACGCGGCTTCCGGGTCGAAAACGGCCAGCTGATCGCGTCATCGATCTACTCGTGGTTCCAGGTCGACTTCGGCGGCTCAGAGCAGGGCGTACTCGATCACGCGCGCAAATATGCTGACGAGAAGACCAAAGCCATGCTGTCGGACCACTCCGACATCGCATCCTTCAAATACGACTGGGCCCTGAACGATACCAAGAGCTGAGGCGGACCGCATCGCGTCGGTCGGGGCAGATTGCGCCTCGCCCGCCGATGCAGCCTCTGGACAGGAGAGAACAATGAGCAGCGAAACGACACCGGAGCCTTCCGCTCCACAACCCGGCGGAAAGAGCTCAGCCTTGAAACGCTATCTGCCGCTGGTGGTGATCGCGGGTTTGATGGGCCTCGCCTTCGCGATGGGATGGCACAAGATGCTCTCTCTGCAGGCAATCGGCGAGAACTACGGCGCGATGCAGGCGTTTATCGCCGAGAACTTCGTCGTCGCACTGCTGATCTACGTCGGCGCCTACATCGCGGTTGTCGCGCTGTCACTGCCCGGCGGCCTCTTCATGACACTCGCAGGCGGCCTCTTGTTCGGCCCTTACGTCGGCATCCCTGCCACGGTCATTGCCGCCACGATCGGCGCGACGATCATCTTCCTGATCGCCAAGTCCTCACTTGGTGAGTCTTTGTCTTCGACCGCCGGGCCCTGGCTCGAGAAGTTGCGCGAGGGCTTCAAGGAAAACGCGTTAAGCTACATGCTTTTCCTGCGGCTCGTGCCGGCGTTTCCCTTCGTCGTCGTCAATCTCGCACCGGCGTTCCTCGGCGTGCCACTGCGCACCTACGTACTCGGCACGCTGTTCGGCATCATTCCCGGTACGTCGGCCTACTCCCTCGTCGGCGCCAGCCTTGGTGCACCGCTCGAAGCTGAGAACGCGGAGCACGCCGCTTGCGTCGCCGCTAACGGCGTTGAGAACTGTAGCTACGAGATCGATCTCGCATCACTGGTCAGCAACGAACTGATCTTCGCCGGCGTCGCACTTGGGATCGTCGCGCTGATCCCTGTCGCCTTCAATTGGTACAAGAAGCGGAGTGGGTCCCATGCAGCAGCGTAATTCATCCAAGCAGACGGACGAGACACCGGGCACAACGGTCAACGGCGACGAGATTACGACAGACATCTGCGTCATCGGCGCCGGCTCGGGCGGCCTCTCGGTTGCCGCAGCAGCAGCGGCGTTCGGGGTCGGCGTTGTCCTGATCGAGAAACACAAGATGGGCGGCGATTGCCTCAACTACGGCTGCGTCCCATCCAAGGCACTGCTGGCCGCCGGTAAACGCGCCAAGATCATGCGCTCAAGCGAAGACTTCGGGATCGCAGCCGTCGAGCCGCAGATCGATTTCGCGAAGGTCAACGCCCACGTCAAAAGCGTGATTGCCGCGATCGAACCGAACGACTCAGTCGAACGCTTCACCGGTCTCGGCGTCCACGTTATCCAGGCGGCCGGCCGCTTCATCGACAAGTCCACCGTCCAGGCGGGCGAGAAGACCATTAAAGCCCGCCGCTTCGTCATCGCAACGGGTTCGGGCCCGATGGTGCCGCCGATCCCGGGGCTCGCCGAGACGCCTTACTTCACCAACGAGACCGTGTTCGACAACACGAGCCGTCCCGATCATCTGATCATCATCGGCGGCGGCCCGATCGGAATGGAGATGGCGCAGGCTCATCGCCGCCTCGGCTCCGAGGTGACGGTGCTTGAAGGCCAGCGTGCGATGGGCAAGGACGATCCCGAACTCGCGCGGTTCGTGCTCGATGCCGTGCGCGAGGAAGGTGTCACGATCCGCGAAGGCGCGATGGTGCAGTCGGTCTCAGGGTCCGACGGCGCGATCGACGTGACGATCAAGACGGAGGCCGGCGAAGAGACCGTCCACGGCACGCATTTGCTGGTCGCCGTCGGTCGCAAGCCGAACATCGACAGCCTCGGCCTCGAGAACGCTGGCATCAAGTTCGACAAGCGCGGCATCGACGTGAACAAGTCGCTCGTCACGTCGAACAAGAAGGTGTTCGCCATCGGCGACTGCATCGGCGGGCTGCAGTTCACTCACGTGGCGAACTACCACGCGGGCCTCGTCATCCGGCAGGCCCTGTTCAAGCTGCCGGTAAAGACCAACGACGGCATTATCCCGTGGGTGACCTACACCGATCCCGAACTCGCCCACGTGGGTCTTACTGAAGCCCAGGCGCGGGAGACGCATGGCGAGAAGATCAGCGTTCTCCGCTGGCCTTATCACGAGAACGATCGCGCGCAGGCCGAGCGGACCACTGGCGGTTTCGTCAAGGTGGTCACGACCAAGAAGGGCCAGATCCTCGGTGCCTCCATCGTCGGCCACAACGCCGGTGAGGTCATTCAGATGTGGTCACTCGCGATTTCGCAGAAGCTGAAGATCAAGGCGATGACGGATTGGATTTCGCCGTATCCGACGCTGACCGAGGTCAACAAGCGGGCGGCTTACCGGTTCTATGCAAACGCCGCATCGAGCCCGGTGGTCCGCAAGGTCGTGAACTTCATGCGCAGCCTCGGCTGATGCGCCTCCACGAGGTCCGGTCCGCAGGCGTTGATGCGGACCGGACTTGTTTGGCCGAGACGGAGCGGCCGTCAGAAACGCCTCTCGCGTCGGCTCCGGCGCCCTCGTTTCCCAACAGACCACCGGATCACGTCGCAGAACCGCACCAACTCCGGTAAACTGGGCCACACCGCGTCCTGCCGGCCCGCTGTCACGAGCGCGCCGCAGCCGCTCTGTTCGTTCGCGCCATCGGGACCCACCGTTTGCAGCTGAGACACGACAGCCCATCGACTGCTGCGACGCCAGACGCACCTCCGTCGCGCGCGCCGCTTGGCTCGTGGGCACAGCGCGTGGTGACATTCGGTCTGCCCGGCAAACTGCTTCTGCTGACGTTGCTCTTCGTGATGCTCGCGGAAGTCTTAATCTTCGTGCCGTCCATCGCGTCCTACCGCGTCAACTGGCTGAAGGATCGCTTGACGGCTGCAAGGATCGCAGCCTTCGCCGCCGAGGCGGCCGAAGGTGGCCGCGTGCCTGAGCGCCTCAGAAACGAGCTCACCGCGACCGCGCAGGTCTCAGCGATCGCGATCAAGTCCCAGAACATTCGCCGCTTGATCCTGCCGGCGGACCGCCCGATTGCCGTCGACGCGAGCTTCGATCTCATGCCGATGGAAGACGAAAGCGCCCTCGATCTGCTCGGCAAACGCCTCGGCCAGATCCGCGATGCGCTCTATGTGTTCGTCGCCCCGGAAGGCCGCATGATCCGCGCCTACGGCGTGCCGCCGACCGCATCCGCCTCGCCCGCCGTTGTCGAAATCATCCTGCAGGAAGATGCGCTCCGCCGGTCCATGCTGCGTCAAGCGCTGAACATCCTGATCCTGTCGATCATTATTTCGCTGATCGCAGCAGCCCTCGTCTATCTGACGCTCATTCGTGTGCTGGTCCGCCCGATGACCCGGATCGCAGCCAACATGGTCCATTTCGGCGAGAACCCCGAGGACCCCGAGCGACACATCCGGCCCTCCGGCCGCAAGGATGAAATCGGCGTCGCTGAGCACGAACTCGCGCGCATGCAGGAGCAGTTGCGCCAGGCGCTGCAG
>JBCBXS010000146.1:0-6514 GCA_039816475.1 Pseudomonadota bacterium
GACACGGAACGGGGTGGCCGCCACGCTGGTGCGCAACCGTTCGGCGATCTGGTAGGCGGGCTCCAGATCGGTGTCCGGCATCACGATGACGAACTCTTCGCCGCCGATCCGGCACGCGAGGTCAACACTGCGCGTGTTGTCCTTAAACCGCTCTGCGAACTGCTGCAGCACGAGGTCACCGACGTCGTGACCGTAGGTGTCGTTGATCGATTTGAAGTGGTCGATATCTGCAAGGATGATCGACAGAGCCGTGTCATTCTCCCGCGCGCGGTCGAGCAGCGTGTTCAGATGCGTTTCCATATAGCGGCGATTGTGCAGCCCCGTGAGCGCATCGGTCACCGCCATCTCGACGCTTTCCATCAGGCGCTCGCGCAAGAAATCCGAATGGCGCTTGCGCTTGATCTGCGTACGGATGCGCACGAGCATCTCGTTCCGGTCGATCGGGCGCATGAGATAGTCGTTGACGCCGAGATCAAGGCCGCGAAGGAGGCGGGCTTCGTCACCCGTCTCGACGAGCATGACGATTGGCAGATGCCGCGTCTCATCGATCGAGCGAACCTGACTGCACAGGCGCAGGCCATCGGCGTCAGCCAGGCTGAGGCTCACCATCAGCACGTCGAAGTTGTGCGAGGTCAGCTTGTTCACCGCCGTCTGCACGTCGCTTTCGACGAACACATCGTGGGTCTTCGTAAGCGACTCAACGATCCGCGCGGAAGATCGCGGGTGATCGTCGACCAGCAGGACGCGACCGTTGCCGCCGAGCATAAGCTGGTTGTCGAGCATCCGTGACGGAAGGCCGAGCTGATCGCTCGTCTCCGCGCGCAGTTTCATCTCGTCGTTGAGAACCTTGAGCCGCGCGAGGTTCCGCACGCGCGTGATGAGAGCCAGCTCGTCGACGGGTTTTGTCAGGAAATCGTCGGCGCCGGCCTCAAGACCCTGGAGCTTGTCCTGCGGCTGGTCGAGGGCTGTGACCATGACGACCGGGACATCGGCGGTGGCCGCATCCGACTTCAGCCGGCGGCAGACCTCGAAGCCGTCCATGCCCGGCATCATCACATCAAGCAGGACAACATCCACTCGCTGAGCTGAGCAGATATCGAGCGCTTCCTGCCCCCCGTAGGCGGCAATCGTCTCAAAATACTCAGCCTGCAAACGCGCTTCGAGAAGCTTCACGTTCGCAAGAATGTCGTCCACGACCAAGATACGCGCGGTCATCTACGCTGTCCCTCAACGCGCACCGTTCCCCAACGGCGCTAAACTTCAAACTCCCGTCGAACGCTCTGCACCGTTCGCGAATTTGCGGACCGTCTCGATGAAGCCTGCGATTGAGATCGGCTTAGAGATGTAGGCCTCGCAGCCACCTTCCCTGATCCGTTCCTCGTCGCCTTTCATCGCGAACGCGGTGACCGCCACGACCGGGATATCCCGAAGCTCCTCGTCGTCCTTCAGCCACCGCGTGACCTCGAGCCCCGAGACTTCCGGAAGCTGGATGTCCATGAGGATCAGCGACGGCCTGTGGGCGCGTGCAAGATCCAGAGCATCCATCCCGTTCCGTGTTTGCAGCGTTGCAAAACCGTGCGCGTCGAGGAGATCAGTGAAGAGCTTCATGTTGAGCTCATTGTCCTCAACGATCAGAACCGTTTTCCGCTGACCCCGATCAGCCGAAACCGTTTCACCCTCAGATTTGATCGCGTATTGGCGCATGCCACTGATCTCTTGTCGGCGATGCCGTGTTTTGCACCGATTCGAGAGTTCCCCTCAGGAAGCGACTATGGCGCGTCCGGGTGACCAACAGCTAAAACCGGTGGTTACAGTTGCAGACAATCCGAGATTCCAGCCGCGCCGATGCAGACCGAAAGAGCCGAGACCATCGCTATTCAGGCCGTATCTTTTCTGGCTGAAGACGCCGAACGTCTTGCCGCTTTCATGGCAAATAGCGGATTAACGCCGGACGATTTTATGAGCCGGGCGTTCGAAAATGAGATGCTGGTGAGTGTGCTCGACGCGGTGACCGGCGACGACGCGACACTGATGGCATTTACTTCAAATGCCGATTGCACACCGGAAGACGTATTACGCGCGCGGGTGACCCTCGGCGGGACCTACGACGTCTCGACGTGAGAGCCCGCGGATCAGGCGGCTTGGCGATAGGGCGGCGATGGCAGTGTCGGGCGGTGTGCGCTACGGGCAGGGCTTCGTGTCGAGCATTTCAAGCTTGCTGAGCGCACCGCGGATTGCGAACGCGCCGTAGTCGATAAACAGCCGCCGTGAGACCCCGTTTTCAAAGAACACGAACGCCAGCTCATAGCTCGGCACGTTGTCGGCGCGCTTCTCAGAGCGCTCGAAATAGGAAAGCGACACCGGCCAAGCGCGCTCACTGTCGAGGACCGGAAAATCGCCCTTCCGCGGGAGTTCGCCGTTATAGCCAGGCTCCAGGCGCTGGCCGATTGCAGCGGTCGTCTCGAAGACCTTGTCGCCCTTCTCTGAGCCATCGAAGACGGTTGCTGTGAAGACCTTGTCGCCCGCGTTGGCCGCCTTCAGGATTGCAAGCGAGTGGGCGACCGGAAACATCACCGGACCCTCAATGGTCTTCGAGCGCCGGCTCGGCCGCTGCAGCTTCAAATCAATCGCACGGCCCGACTTCTTCGCGCTCCCAAGCGTCCGATCTGTCCGGCGCTCGTTGCGAAAGTTCTCTGACTCGAATTCGAACAGATCACTGTCGCCGTTCTCCTTAAACGACGACCGCATGTCGCTCACGGTCGGTTGACCGCGATTGTCGCTCGTCCGCGTCACAAACCGCATCGTCTGTTTGAAGCCGGTGCAGCGACTGCCTGTCAGCTCATAGACCATGCGGCCCGAGAGGTCGGTGACGTTTGCGTTGGCGCTCGTGCGTGCAAGCGAGATTTCGTAGATCGCACGGTGGGGCGCGACCCCAACATCGGATGCCGTCGCAGGCGTCACCGCGGTGGCCGCGATGACAATCGATGAAGCGGCCAGGCCACGTGAAATCCCGATGTGCCAACCCGGAGTTCGCAATCGCCTCGGCATCATCGTCGCGTCGTGCTGCATTCGTCTCAAGCTCGTGTCATACACCGCCGGGCCGGCTGCCAGTGCCTTGCGGTTTGTTAGGCGGAGTCTGTGCCAGGAGCGTGGCGATGCCAAGCGATAACCGGCCCTCGCGCGCTTTCACGCGGCTATCGCCGTTTTACCAACCGATCGCCCATCGCGGCCTTCACGATCAAGCGCGCGGCATTACCGAGAATTCACCCGCTGCGTTCCGCGCCGCCTGCGCAGCGAACGTGGCGATTGAATGTGACATCCGGCTCGGGAACGCCGGTGCGGCGATTGTCTTCCATGATGCGGACCTTGCCCGCGTGATGGGCCGGCCTGAGCGGCTTGCCGACCTCCCGGCGCGTGCCCTTGCCGCCATCCCCTATCCCGGCACCCGAGACACCATTCTGTCGATCGGAGACCTGTTTGATCTCGTCGACGGGACGGTTCCGCTGATGTGCGAGTTGAAGGTCGACGGCGCTGACGAGGTGATGCCGCTGGTCGATGCGGTCCTGGACGCGGCATCAGCCTATCGCGGCGCCATTGCGCTCAAGTCTTTCAGTGCGGACGCCGTCGCCCGCATTCGCGATAAGGCCCCGACCCTGCCGCGCGGGATCGTTGCCCGCGACGATACCTGGGCCGAAACCGCAAGCCCTGAGACACGCGCGATCCTTGGGGCCGCTGACCGGATGGCGCACCTGCTCGACAGCGGCCCGGCCGCACCGCATTTCATCTCCTACCGGGCGAGCGATCTTAAGAACTCCGTCGTGCGTTATCTGAGACAGGTTGTCGGACTGCCGGTCTTCGCGTGGACGATCGCATCGCGGGATGATCTGCTAGCGGCAAGGCCCTTCGCCGATGTGCCGGTGTTCGAGGCGCTGACGCCGGAAGAGGTACGCGGGCTTTGGTCGTTCGATGGGCCAGCCGACGCTGACGGGAGTTGAGTGGCATGGACGACGCCAACTGCACGAACGATCCCGCGCGCGACCCTCGGGCCGACGCCGAAGCGTCCGCGACAGGGGCAGACGCCGACGGCAATGAGATCGCAATCCGCGTCGTCCAGTCGATCGACGAGGTCCCCGCCGAAGACTGGGACGCGTGCGCTGTGCCCGAGCCCGCGACCGCAAATCCGTTCGTCCGCCACGCCTTCCTAAAGGCCCTCGAAGATGCGCGGACGGTGACATCGCGAACCGGCTGGATGCCGCATCACCTGATGCTGACCGAGGGCGAGCGCGTCATCGGCTGCGCGCCGGCCTATCTCAAATCTCACAGCCAGGGCGAGTACATCTTCGACTACGGCTGGGCGGACGCCTACGAGCGCGCTGGCGGGCGATATTATCCGAAGCTTCAGGTCGCCGTGCCGTTTACGCCGGTGCCGGGTCCGCGATTACTCGTACGCCCCGGCCCTGAAGCAGATGACCATCGTGCATTTCTCGGAGCCGGGATCGCCGAAATCGCAAAGCGCAACGGTCTTTCCTCGAGCCACATCACGTTTCTGAGCGAACGCGAATGGCGACTGCTGTCGGGCCAAGGATATCTTCAGCGCGTTGATCAACAGTTCCACTGGCTGAATGACGGCTACGCGACGTTCGATGATTTCCTCGCGGCGCTCTCGTCACGCAAGCGTAAGAGCATCCGCAAAGAGCGCCGCGAAGCGGTCCAGGCCGGGCTCGATATCGTCTGGCTGCGCGGCGCCGATATCACCGAGGCGGACTGGGATGCGTTCTACGAGTTCTATCAGGACACCGGCAGCCGCAAGTGGGGCCGGCCGTATCTGAACCGCCCGTTCTTCACAGCGCTGCACGAAGCGATGCCGGACGACTGCCTGCTCGTGCTTGCCCGCCGCGACGGCAAGGCCGTTGCCGGCGCGCTGAACCTCATCGGTGGCGACTGCCTTTACGGGCGCTACTGGGGCGCGGTCGAGCATCACCCCTGCCTGCATTTTGAGATCTGCTATTACCAGGCAATCGACTTTGCGATCGAACACGGTCTTGCCCGCGTCGAAGCAGGCGCCCAGGGCGAACACAAGCTCGCGCGCGGTTACATGCCGATGCCGACGTACTCGGCGCACTGGATCTGCGACACCGGGTTTCGCGAGTCCGTTCTCGCGTTCACTTGGAACGCGAGCGCGAGCATGCTGACTATGCGCGCGAGGCACTCGCAGCTTACGCGCCGTTCAAGAAGAGCAACGACTGACGGTCTCGGCTGAGCGGCTCGCCTAGATCCCGCGCCCTTTGACGTCCTCGGCGAGGGTCTCAATCGCTTTGTCGATGTCTTTCGCGAACGGATTGACGTCCCGCAGACGCTGTAACGCTTTCAGCGCGGCTGCCTTCTGGTTGGTCTCGCGGAACACGTTCGCGAGATTCTCAAGCGCCTTGAAGTTGTTTGGATCGAGCGCGAGCGCGCGACGGAGATCACCCACGGCCGCTCGCGTATTCCCAAGCTTGTAGTAGATGAACGCGCGGCGGTTCCAGGCGCTCGCATAGTCAGGCGCAAGATCGACGGCGGCGTCCAACAGCTTCAGCGCGAGATCGTTTTTCTTCTTCATCGTCGCGAGGCCGGCCCGGTTCATCAGCAGATCGACCGTCGCGCTCCCGGACACATTCCAGAGCTTTTCGATCTGACCCTTGATGCGTTCAGCCGTCTTTGCCTCGTCCGCCGTGGCGAGCAGCGCGTAAAGGTTGTCGCGGATTTTGACGCGTCCGAGGGTCGTGTCCGCGTTGCCGCTCTTCATGACCGCAGCGACGGGATCGTTCGGCAGGCTCGGTCCCGGCGTCTTCGGATTGGTATCGGCACCGGCCGGCGGTCGCGGCTTCGAAACGTCCGGCTGAGATGGCTTTGCTTCAGGCGTCGTTGTCTGAGATTGAGCAGACGAAGCCGCGAAGGCGAGTGCCGCGGCAATGGCCAAGGCCGCGGAAAATTGGGTGATGGGGTCGCGCGTGTTCATGTGCGGAGGCTAGTGAGCGTGGCCAGCCGCGGTCAATGCAGGGGCCGCCAAATCGGACGCCCCTGTCTGAGATTTAATAATGCGCAGGCGCGCGTGGCGGGGCGTCCGCCCTAGCCCTGACGCGCCTTGAAGCGGCGCTGCGTCTTGTTAATGACGTACACGCGGCCACGGCGGCGGACGACCTGGCAATCGCGATGGCGGTTGCGAAGCGCCTTGATGGAATTCTTGATCTTCATCGGTCCAAAACGCCAGTACAATGAATGGCGCCACTTTTCGGGCAGGCGACCGCGCGTGAGCGCAGCCTGAACGTCTGCCGTTGCTGTTCGGTAGAGCGCTGGTTCTAGACGCTCGGCCAATTGTGTCAAGGCACGGACAGGCGCGCGCGACATCCGCTGACGGGAGCTTGCACGGTGAAAGGTCTGACCACATCCCGCATCAGCTTCGCCGCCGCAATCTTCGGTGCGATGGCCTCGACGATTGCTGCACGGGCTGAAGCCGTCAGCGAACTCCGTGATG
>JBCBXS010000147.1:0-6508 GCA_039816475.1 Pseudomonadota bacterium
GAGGATCGATGCCATCGAGCCCGTCGTGATCACCTTGCCGCCGCCGACAGCCTTCATGTGCGGATAGGCCGCCTGGGCTGCGAAAAACGGACCGTTGAGGTTTACGTCGAGCACCCGCTGCCACTCATCGGCGGTGAAGTCCTGCGGTGGCTTCCGCGTATTCATGCCGGCGTTTGCTATTACGCCCACCAAAAGAGGCCATGACCCGGCGGCCCGACGCGACAGCGAGCGGACATCCAGCCCGGCAGGCGCAAGAGCCGAGCGCATTCGCGCGCGAGGCGGGCGTAACTCGGATCCCCGCTCGAGCCGCGAGCCTGCGAGCGAGCGAACAGCGCAACCAAAAGCTGCCAACCGCCGGCAGGCGGGTTGGACCAAACAAAAAACCGTTGAGCCTCATCAGCCGGCGGCAGCCATTCCCCCTCTCCCTGCGTGCGGGGAGAGGGTCGGGGTGAGGGGCAAGTGCCCCACAGCCGGATCGGTGGCTCATCGGCCCCTGCCCCTGCCCCCCTCCCCGTAAGGACGGGGAGGGGTGAGAGGTTCGCCCGCTACAAAAACTGCTTTCTCATCGCGTCGTACTCCGCGCGGCGGGTGAGGCGGTCCATGGTGGGTTTGTCAGCGAGGCCCGCGAGTTCGGCGACGGGCGTGCCCAAACGGATGGCGCGCATGGTTGCTTCGATTGCGGCGACGGAGGCGGGCATGGTCTGGTGGCCATAAAGGCAGAGCCGGACGCGCTGGCTCGCCAGATACTCCGCATCGCGCATTTCGACCGGCACACCGCCGAGCATCAGCGGCGCCGAGGTCGCCGACGCCACACGCTCGAGATCGACCCGCGATTTGAGCCCGATCAGAAACAACAGGTCCGCACCGGCCGCCTCGTAGGCCTGAACGCGCGCGATCGCATCGTCGAGGTCGGTGAGGCTCGCAGCACTCGTGCGGCCTGCGATGACGAGATCGGGATCACGACGCGCGCTGACGGCGGCTTTGACCCGCGCGAGCCCCTCCTCCAGCGCAGCGATGCGCGGCTGACCGGACGAGCTATGCGGTTCCGGCAGAACGGTGTCTTCGATCGACAGGCCGGCGACGCCGGCGGCCTCCAATTCCTCGACGGTCCGGGCCACGCTCAGCGGATTACCGTAACCGTGATCGGCATCGACCATCAGCGGGAGTTCGCTTGCGCGCGAGATCCGATGGGCCTGCTCGGCGAACTCGGTCAGTGTGATGAGCACATAGTCTGGCGCACCGAGAATGGCGAGAGCGGCCTGACTTCCCGCGAACATTCCGGCCTCAAAGCCAATGTCCTCAGCTATGCGCGCAGAGAGCGGGTCAAACACCGATGCCGGAAACAGGCATACCTCATTTTCAATATGCCGACGAAACGCCTGCCGCCGCCGCTGCCATTTGTGTCCGGGTTCGCTCATGAATTCGCCTTAACCAATCCGTCGTGATCGCGTACAAGACGCTGGCGGAGCGTCGCAATGTGCGGCGCGTTCGTGACGGTCAGCGTGTGGTTCGCCACCACAACGTGTCAACTTCGGTTGTCATGTTGCATCCAATGTTCCATTGACGGAACACGCCGGAACACACGACACGTCACACGCCCAAAGCTTGGGATCGTGAGCTTCGCCGAGTGCCCGAAGAGGCGCCGGCAGGGATTGAAACGTAGCGAACCACCACGGTTCGGGAGGATGAATTGACCAAAAAACTTCCGTCGGAAACGTCGCGCCGCGGCGTGCTTAAAGGCGGTGCTGGTGCCGCCGCATTCACGGTCGCCGGTGGCGCACCTATGATCTTTACGTCGAGCGCGCAGGCGTTCGTCAACGACCCGAAGAACAAGTCTGAAGTCACGCTCGGCTTTAACGTGCCGCAGAGTGGCCCGTACGCCGATGAGGGCGCCGACGAACTGCGCGCCTACGAGCTGGCTGTCGAGCACCTGAACGGTGGCGGCGATGGCGGCATGATGACGACGTTCTCGTCAAAGGCGCTGAAGGGCAACGGCATCCTCGGCAAGAAGGTCGCCTACGTCACTGGCGACACGCAGACGAAGTCTGACGCCGCACGCGCATCGGCTCGGTCGATGATCGAGAAAGACGGTGTCGTGATGGTCACCGGCGGTTCGTCGTCGGGTGTGGCTGTTGCCGTCCAGGCGCTCTGCCAGGAAGCCGGCATCATCTTCATGGCCGGCCTCACGCACTCAAACGACACCACGGGTAAAGACAAGAAGGCGAACGGCTTCCGTCACTTCTTCAACTCGTACATGTCGGGTGCAGCGCTCGCACCGGTGCTCGCCAAAGCCTACGGCAAGGACCGCAAGGCCTATCACCTGACGGCCGACTACAACTGGGGCTACACGACCGAGCAGGCCGTGAAAGAGTCCACCGAGTCGATGGGCTGGGAAACCGTCGCTGCGGTGAAGACGCCGCTGACGCAGACGGACTTCTCGTCGTACATCGCGCCGGTTCTGCAGTCGGGCGCTGACGTGCTCGTCCTGAACCACTACGGCAACAACATGGTCAACTCGCTGACCAACGCCGTGCAGTTCGGCCTTCGCGGCAAGCAGGTCAACGGCAAGGACTTCCAGATCGTCGTCCCGCTCTACTCGCGCCTGATGGCGAAGGGTGCCGGCGCGAACGTGAAGGGCATCTTCGGTTCAACGAACTGGCACTGGTCGCTGACGGACGCGGGCTCGAAGGCCTTCGTGAAGTCGTTCGGCCAGAAGTACGGCTTCCCGCCGTCACAGGCAGCCCACACATGCTACGTCCAGGCGCTGCTCTATGCGGATGCCGTTGAGCGTGCGGGCACATTCAACCCGTGCGGTGTCGTCGAAGCGCTTGAAGGCTTCGAGTTCGACGGCCTTGGCAACGGCAAGACGCTGTACCGCGCTGAAGACCACCAGTGCTTCAAGGACGTTCTCGTCGTGAAGGGTAAAGAGAAGCCGACGTCGGACTTCGACCTTCTTGAGATCGTTGAAGTCACGCCGGTCGACAAGGTCACGTACGCACCTGACCACCCGCAGATGCGCGACGCGCAGGGCAACCCGGTTCCGATCGGGAAGTGCAACGCCGGCGCGTAAGCGAACGGTTTGTCTGACGGGGCGGCGCGTTCGCGCGTCGCCCTCTCTCTTTTTCCGCCGGCCCAAGTGCCGGTCACCTCGCCGCGCAGGGTTCAGCCGGGGCGACGCGATGGAAACCCGCTATGGAAGCCATAATTCTTCAGGTGCTGAACGGGCTCGATAAGGGCTCGGCCTATGCCCTGATCGCGCTTGGTCTGACGCTGATCTTCGGAACGCTCGGCGTTGTGAACTTCGCCCACGGCGCACTCTTTATGATCGGTGCGTTCTGCGCCGTCACCCTCAGCCGCCTTCTGACGCTGTCCTACTCGGTCGTCGACGAGACCCGGACGGACTTCCTCGGCAACCCGTTGAAAGTCGACGTCCCCTACATCCAGGACCTCGTGGGTGAAGCCACCGCCGGCGTCATCATCGACTGGTCCGTGCCGATCGCAATTCTCGTGACGATCCCGATCATGATGCTGATCGGCGTCCTGATGGAGCGCGGCCTGATACGGCACTTCTACAAGCGCCCGCACGCAGACCAGATCCTCGTGACCTTCGGCCTCGCGATCGTGCTGCAGGAGATCATCAAGTACTTCTACGGCGCCAACCCGATCCCGACGCCGGCACCGGCAGCGTTCGCTGGCTCCTTCGACTTCGGCGCGATGATCGGCTTCGACCCGAACGTCATCATCTATCCCTACTGGCGGCTCGTGTACTTCCTGTTCGCCTGCTTGATCCTCGGCGGCGTGTTCGCCTTCCTGCAATTCACGACATTCGGCATGGTCGTTAGAGCCGGTATGGCCGACCGCGAAACCGTCGGCGTCCTTGGCATCAACATCGACCGACGGTTTACGATCATGTTCGGGCTGGCGGCGGCCGTCGCGGGCCTCGCCGGCGTCATGTACGCGCCGATCAATTCGCCCAACTATCACATGGGCATGGACTTCCTGGTCCTCAGCTTCGTCGTTGTCGTGGTTGGCGGCATGGGATCGCTCGTCGGCGCCGTGCTCGCAGGCTTCATGCTGGGCATTCTCGAGAGCTTCGCGTCGATGCGCGACGTGCTCTACTACCTGCCGGGCATCAACCAGGTCATTCTGTATCTCGTCGCCATCATTGTCCTGCTGACCCGTCCGCGCGGGCTCATGGGCCGCGCTGGCGTGATGGAGGACTAAGCTATGTTGGGCCTTGAAAAGGCGGACGCCCGCCTCCTCATCTTCGTCGCCATCCTGACAATGCTGGCGCCGTTTCTGCTGAACCCGTTCCCGGTCAACTCAGCGCTCGCGCAGTTCAACGCCGGCTATCCGGACCTGATGCAGCGCTTCGTGATTTTCGGGATCTTCGCGATCGGCTTCAACATCCTGTTCGGGCTGACCGGCTATCTGAGCTTCGGTCACGCAGCGTTCCTTGGCGCAGGCTCCTACGCTGCGATTTGGATGATGAAGCTGCTGACGATGAACATCATCCCGGCCATCGCACTCAGCATTGTCGTCGCCGGCTTATTCAGTCTTGCGGTCGGCTACATCTCGCTCAGGCGGTCGGGCATCTACTTCTCGATCCTGACGCTCGCCTTCGCGCAGATGTCATATGCGCTGGCCTACTCGGTCCTCACGCCGATCACCGGCGGCGAAACTGGCCTTCAGCCAAAGACCAGCGATCCGCGCGTGCTCGATAGCGCCTTGGCACCGGGCGAAGTCGCACGCGCAAATCTGTTCGGCTTCGATATGAGTTCGACCGAGATCATGCGCGTCGCGGGCTGGGAGTTCACGTTCAACGTCGGCTACTACGTGGCTGCGATTATGATGCTGCTCGCGTTCTACGTCTCGATCCGCATCTTCCGCTCGCCGTTCGGCCTGATGCTCCAAGCCGTCAAGTCGAACCAGAACCGGCTCGGCTACACCGGTGTCAGCACGCGGCCCTACACGCTCGCGGCGTTCGTTATCTCGGGAATGTATGCAGGCCTCGCAGGCGGCCTGATGGTTGCGATGGACACGCAGGCGGGTGCGGAACGCATGTTCTGGACCGCGTCCGGCGAAGTCGTCCTGATGACGATCCTCGGCGGGGCCGGGACACTGCTCGGCCCGGTCCTTGGCGCAGGCCTCATCAAGTACATGGAGAACATCGTCTCCAAGATTAACAAGTTCATCCTCGAAGGCTGGTTCTCGTGGATGCCGGATAGCCTGGGCGATTTCTTCGTCACCGTGATCTACCCGTTCGTCGGCAAGGGCTGGCACCTGACGCTCGGGCTTCTCTTCATGCTCGTCGTCATCTTCCTGCCGGGCGGTTTGATGGAAGGGACGCGCCGGATCGGCTCCGCGTTCTCGTCACGCAGGAAAGCTGACCAAGCCGGACCTGACGCGGCCAACGCGCAACCGGCGGAGTAAGGCGGAATGACCACCATCCTCGAAGTATCGGGCGTCAACAAAGCGTTCGGCGGGCTGAAGGCGCTTGATGACGTCAACCTCACCGTCGAACAGGGCACCGTCCACGCGATCATCGGCCCGAACGGCGCCGGCAAGTCGACGCTGCTCAACACGTTTGTCGGCCGACTCGTCCCCGACACGGGCACGGTCATCTTCGATGGTGACAAATCGCTGCTCGGCCGCAAGCCGCCCGATATCAATCAGATGGGTGTCGCGCGCGTCTTCCAGACGCCGGAGATCTTCACCGATCTGACCCTGCTCGAGAACGTCATGATCCCGGCACTCGCAACGCGGGACGGCGCGTTCAATTTCCACGCCTGGTCGCGCATGGCCGGCGAAAGCGAAGTGATCGAGCGCGCTGAAACCATGCTCGAAAGCCTTGGGCTGGCTGAAAAGCGCAACCTGATCGCAGGCTCGCTCTCGCGCGGCGACAAACGCCGGCTCGAACTTGCGATGTGCCTCGTCCAGAACCCGAAGCTCCTGCTGCTGGACGAACCGACCGCCGGGATGTCGCGGGCTGACACCAACAACACGATCGAGCTGCTGAAGCGGATCGGCAAGGAACACAACGTCACCAAGGTCGTCATCGAACACGACATGCACGTGGTCTTCTCGCTCGCTGATCGGATTTCGGTGCTCGCGCAGGGCCACGTGATCGTCGAAGGCGAACCGGAGGCGATCAAAGGCGACCCGAAAGTGCAGGAAGCCTACCTCGGAGGGGCGCACCTATGAGCGAAACCGCGACCGCACCGAGCGTCACACCCGTCCGCAGTCAGGGCGGACAGCCGGCGTTTTTCTCCGTCTGGGACATCCACGCCTATTACGGCGAGAGCTATATCGTCCAAGGCATCAGCCTCGATGTGCGGGAAGGCGAAATCCTCGCGCTTCTCGGCCGCAACGGTGCTGGCAAGACGTCGACGCTGCGGTCCTTCGCGCGGCTCGATGATCCGGCTCTGCGCCACGGCGAAATCTGGCTCGACCACCAGCCGCTGCACACCATGAAAGCGTTTCAAGCCTCCTCCGTCGCGGGCGTGGC
>JBCBXS010000148.1:0-6502 GCA_039816475.1 Pseudomonadota bacterium
GACGCTGTCGCTGACGCAGAACGCTGTGCACGCGCGACCGCTGCCGCGTTGCCAGAGGAATCCTATGCCGCGTGAGACGGCTTCGTACGATTTCGGGACACGGACGCGCTGGTCCTTGCCGATCACGTCGACCCGAATGAGTGCCGAGGGAATGTTAGGGCGTGGCGCCAGCGATTTGCCAAATGACATCGCTGCGGTGGGCGTGACGACCGCCGACCCGACCAGTGTCGCGGTGAGAATGAAACGACGCGCGAAGCCTGCCATGTGTTGCCCTGAAGCTGGCCTGTTCTCGAGAGCGTAGCCCGAGCGCCGACCCTGTCCAATGAATTGCAGGTTATTCCCAAACAAAAAGCGGGCCGATTTCGCGGCCCGCTGTGGGAAAGACCAGTATTGGAGCGGGGTGAGCGGCGGTCCGTTACCCCCCGCCAACTCGGAAAACTCAGTTCAGCTTGGCAGGGATCTTCGCGATCGCCTCTTTGACGAGCGCATTGCCTTCGTTGCCGGCAACGCGGGATTTGATGATCCGCTCTGCGGCTTCGACAGCCCGTTCGACGGCTGCGGCGCGGACTTCCGTGACGGCCTGCGCCTCGGCCCGCTCGATCTTTTCCTCGGCGAGACGTGTGCGTCGTTCTAGCGATTCTTGCAGCGACTTGCGCGTTTCAGCGGCAAGCGACTGCGCTTCCTGCTGTGCGCTTTCGACGATCTGGCGAGCCTCGTCTTCGGCCTTGGCGGCCTTGCGCTTGTAGTCTGCCAGAAGCTGTTGCGCCTCCTCGCGAAGCCGGCGGGCCTCGTCCAGCTCCTTGCGGATACGCTCGGCGCGCGCATCGAGGGCGCGACCGATCATGCCGGGGATGCCGTAGTAGAGCAGGATCCCGAGAAACACGACGAAAGCTGCTGCGACCCAGAAATCCGGGTTCGCTAGCAACGGATCACCGGCGGCCAATGGCACCATCGTCGTTACTCCCCTGCCGCAGCGTTGAGGGCTGCCTTCACCTCATCGGCGGAGGCACTTCCGCCGACGAGTTTGGCCACGATGTCGCCGGCCGTATCGGCTGCGATATCATTCACCTGAGCCAGCGCACTTTGCTTCATGGTCTGAATGCGCTGTTCAGCTTCTGCGATCTTCGCGTTCACCTGCTCGTCGACGCTCGCCCGTTCCGCGTCGACTTCCGCGTTGAGCTTGTCGCGATTTTCAGCCGCGATTGACGAGGCGCGGGTGCGCGCCTCGGCCAGCGACTTCTCGTAGTCTGCGATCGCCGCATCCGTTTCGGCCTTCAGGCGCTCAGCCTCGTCGATGTCGCGCTGAATGCGCTCGCGCCGCTCGTCGATCGCGCGGCCGATGCGCGGCAGCACAAACGTCGAGAGCGCCCAGTAAAGAACACCGTACGTGATCGCCAGCCAAATGAGCTGGGGCATGAACGTCGAAGGGTCGAGCTGGGGGAGGCCGGACTTTGAGGCTTCCCCTTCAGCTGCAGCGGTCGCTGCGGCTGCGAGCAGAAGAGCAGGTATCGTCATCGCGTGATCTCTTTTGCGCGCGCCTGGAAGTTCATAGGGCCCCGATGGGCCTCGGCCAGGCGCGCGCTCTGTTCCGGAGCGCTGGAGCTTAGAAGAGGAACAGGATCAGCAGCGCGACGACGAGTGCGAACAGGCCGAGCGCTTCAGCGAAAGCTGCGCCGACGAGCACGCGGGCAAACATCGCGTCTGCGGCCGAAGGATTGCGCATCGCACCGTTGAGGAAGTTGCCGAAGATGCTGCCGACACCGATCCCGGCGCCGATCATTCCGGCACAAGCAAGGCCGGCACCGATCAGTTTTGCTGCGTCAGCTTCCATTTTAATCTCCCTGAATGGAAAGGCTTGAAGGGCGGGGACGAGATCAATGGTCGTGAAGATTGATCGCGTCGTTGAGGTAGATGCAGGTGAGGATCGAGAAGATGAACGCCTGCAGGACGGCAACGAGGATCTCGAACGCTGTAAGTCCGATCATCACCGCGAATGGCACAACGCCGGCGACACCGAGTGAGACGACGAAGCCCGCGAACACTTTCAGCATCGTGTGGCCTGCGAGCATGTTGGCGAACAGACGGACCGAGAGGCTGAACGGGCGGATCAGGAACGAGACGAACTCGATGAAAACGATGAGCGGCAGAATCGCGATCGGCACGCCTTCCGGCACGAACAGGCGGAAGAAGCCGAGGCCGTGCTTCGTGAAACCGATAAAGAGCACGACGGCGAAGACGAGAGCTGCGAGCGCGAACGTCACGATGATGTGGCTCGTGACCGTGAACGGTTTCCAGACCGCCGGGATCGCAAACATTCCAAGCAGGTTGAGAACCAGAACGAAGATAAAGAGCGAGAACACGAACGGCATGTACTTCATGCCGGCGGTGCCTATGTTGTCGCGCACCATATTCGCGATAAATTCGTAGGAGAGTTCTGCGAGGGACTGGAAACGGCCGGGCACAAGCGAGCGGTTGCTCATTGCCAGCGTCAGAAAGCCGATCGTCAACGCGACGGCGATGACCATGAACAACGAAGCGTTGGTGAAAGACGCATCGAGGCCGAACAGGTTGAGATCAAGATATCGCTTGATCTCGAACTGCTCCATGGGGCTCGAAATGCCCCCTCCGCTTTCCGCTGCCACGCTATGCGTCCTTCCCATTCGTCTCGTCGTCGCCGCTCTTCACCGCCGTGTCCCCAGACGGTGGCGTCGACACAGTGCGCATGGCCGATCGTGCCATGGTCCACAACCCGCCGGCGCCGCCTGCCAACAGGCAGAAAATCAGAAACAGCGGCTTGGTCCCGAACGTGTTGTCCAGAAACAATCCGACCACCAACCCGAGCACGACGCCAACGACGGGATCGATCGCAAGCTTCAGAGCCTGCCCGAGCGCTCCGCCCCCGGAGGCTCTGGGTCGCGATCTTTCGCTCTGTTGTTCGCGAATTCCTTCCAGGCGATTGCCGATGTTCTGCGCACGACGTTTGAACTCGGCCCGATCACGGTCGCTCAGGCGGCCTCTCTCGGGTCCCTGTCCGGTGTCGTCGCTCGGCATTGGACTAATCGCAGATGGCGGGTTTTCGGGCCGATTTGATCCGAACGGCGCGGACCCTAGTGAGGGGTCTGTGGGGTGTCAAGGCGACGGTTCGGCTTCCGTCCGTGACCGGTTTTGCGGCGGTTATTCTCCCGCGAAATCGGGGGTTTCGGGCGCGCGCGTTGAGAAGCCGACCGCGCGGTCTGCGCCGCAAGAGCTGCTCGATCGCGCTGCTTTCGATCTGAACCGAATATTCACGCTGTTCGCCGACACTCAGCCCAAATCTGCGTGATGCGTGCGCCGGGCTCTCCCGGTGGATGCTGGCGTGATGCTGCAACTCTGACCGTTCTTACGCCGGGAGCGAAGCCGATGACAGTCTCGATGTTCGACATCGTCTTCTGGTTGATGATCGTCATGATCGCGCTGTTCGCGTTCGCAATCGAATCGGGCGTTGCCGGCCGTCATAAAAGCATCGTGGTCTCGTCGATGTTTGCCACCGTCGTCTCGGCTGTCCTGATGATGTTCCACGTCGAAGATCGCACCAGCTTCCACTTCAAGCCAATACCGAAGGCGGAAAAGCCCGAAAAGATGCGCAAGCTCTCGACCGGGATCGAGGCGGAAGAAGCGGGCCTCGATCTGGAGGTTGAAGCTCCGCCCGTCGATGAGGACTATCGCGGGCCGAAGTTCGAGGCGAACGCGAAGGGTTTGCGCGACTGCGACGGCTGCCCGACCGTCATCGTGATGGACCGTGGCAAGGTCTACCTCGGCTCGCCCCAGACCGAAGCGGGTCGCAACGTCGGCGAGAGCCCGCAGCGCAACATCACCATTCCTTACAGCATAGGCTTCGGCAAATACGAGGTCCTGCTCGGCGAATTCCGCAAGTTCGTGAAAGAGACGGACTACAAGAGCGAGGCTGTCTGCACGACCGGCCGCAACGATGACGTAAAGCGGACCTGGGAGAACCCCGGCTTCCCGCAGACGCATCGCCATCCGGTTGTCTGCGTCAGCTTCAACGACGCGCTCGCCTACATCGACTGGCTCTCAAAGACGACGGGCCGCAAGTTCCGGCTGCCGTCCCAGGCCGAGTGGGAGTTCGTTGCGCGCGCCGGCAGTCTCACGCCGTATGCAACCGGCCGCACGATCACAACGGAACAGGCGAACTTCAACAAGGTACATGAAGGCACCCGTCCTGTCGGCCGTTACGAGCCCAACGAGTGGAAGGTCTACGACACTCACGGCAACGCGTGGGAATGGGTTGCCGATTGCTGGACGCCGGACCTCTCACGGCTCTCAGAAACCGCCGAGCCAATGGGCCTTGGCGGCGACTGCGACCGCCATATCATCAAGGGCGGCGGCTGGGAGAGCGACGTCTTGAAGGTCCGTTCGGCGCAGCGGACGGCGCTGCCGAACAACGCTGCGACGCCGTCGCTCGGCTTCCGCGTTGTCCGCGACATGTCCGAGTAACGGACGCACGGACAGTGCAACTTTGCCGACTCCGATAGGGGCTCAGCTCGCCTCGAGGAATTCCTCGGCCGTGGTCAGATCGACCGACACGAGTTGACTGACGCCGCGCTCGGCCATCGTCACACCAAACAGCCGGTCGACCCGCGACATCGTCATCGGATGGTGCGTGATCACGAGGAAGCGCGTGTCAGTCTTCTGCGCCATGCTCTCCATCAGTGTGCAGAACCGATCAACGTTGGCATCATCCAGCGGCGCGTCGACTTCATCGAGCACGCAGATGGGCGACGGGTTCGTCAGGAAGACTGCAAAGATCAGCGAGAGAGCGGTGAGCGTTTGTTCGCCGCCGGAAAGCAGCGAGAGGGTCGTTGGCTTCTTTCCCGGCGGCTTGGCGACGATCTCCAGGCCGCCTTCGAGCGGATCATCTGCTTCGATCATTTCGAGATGGGCTTCGCCGCCATTAAAGAGCGTGCGGAACAGGTTCGAGAACTGTCGGTTCACAGACGTGAAGGCGTCTTGCAGCCGCTTGCGGCCCTCGCGGTTCAGTTGCGCGATTGCGTTGCGCAGCTTTTGGATCGCTTCATCGACATCGGCGCGCTCGCGATCAAGCGTGTCGAATTCGGCCTGAAGCGTGTCGAGTTCTTCGGTCGCCTGCAGATTTACGCCGCCGAGGCGATCGCGGTCGCTGCGAAGCTTCTGCAGCCGCCGGTCGGCGTCTTCGATTGACGGATGCTCGGCCTGGCCGTCGCTCGGGCCTTCGGGCTTCAGGTCTGAGAGCCCGAGGCACGTATCTGGCGTCGCGCCATCGAAGGTGTCGGCGATCTGCTGCACGGTCCCGATCAGAAGCGTTCGGGCTGCTTCCAGACGCGTCTCGGTGCGCGCCTTCATCTCGCGGGTCTCGGAGACCGTCTCCTGCGCGCGCTTCAACGCAGCCGTCGCGGTCCGGAGCGCGGTCTCGGCTTCGGCGAGCTTGTCGGCGGAGGCTTTGCGGTTGGTCTCGGTCTCATCGATTGTTGTGGCGAGCGCATCCTGGCGCTGGGTGATCTGGCCGGGGACGGTGCGGGCGGTCACGAGTTGCTCCGCAACGGCCTCCGTACGCGCGCCCAGGCGCTTTATCTGCGCTTCGCCGTTCTCGATCCGCTGCTGCCAACGGGCGTCGTCAGCGTGCGCCGTATCCAATTGCGCCTGACGGGCTTCCGCGCGCACCGTGAGTGAAATCAGAGCTGCTCGGGCCTCAGTCACAACGGTCTGGGCAGCCGCGACAGCGTCGGTCGCATCAGAGAGGGGCGCGTCGAGGTGATCTTCGGCGGGAAGCCCGGCGAGCGCCGCTTCGCTTTCGGCAACGCGGTCGGTTGTTTCAGCGCGATCAGTTTCAGCGCGCGCGATCAGGTCGACGAGTGTTTCCATCCGGCTCGACCACTTCAGCCGCGCCTCGCGCCCGGCCATATCGGCGGCCTGGAGGTCATCGAGCGTCGCTGTGCAATCCGCCAGTGCGGCGTCCGCGCTCGATGCGTCCTGTTTCGCTTTCGCCAGCGCATCGTTTGCCCGTGCGAGCTTTTGAGACGTTGCCTCAGCCGCACGCTTCGCCGCGTCGGCCTTCGGGCGAAGCGCTTGCAGCCGGTTGCGCTCGGCAAGACGAACAGCAGCCGGCGATGGCGCGGCTGCGGTCGCAACCAGTCCGTCCCATCGCCAGAGATCGCCGGCCTCCGAGATCAACACCTGCCCCGGCTTAAGCTGCGCCTGGAGCTCGGCGCCCTGATCAGGAGCGACGATGCCGATCTGACGGAGGCGGCGTTTTAGCTCCGGCGGCGCTTCCAGACGGTCGGCCAGCGATGCCGCGCCTTGCGGAAGATCGGGGTCACCGGCGTGGATGTCGTCTGCGTCCGGCAGCGTCCGCCAGTAGGTCGCCGCTTCCCGGCCGACGGCTGCATCAAGATCATCGCCGAGCGCTGCGGCAAGCGCCTTCTCGAACCCATCTGCGACGGTGATCAGATCAACAGCCTTCGCGCCG
>JBCBXS010000149.1:0-6459 GCA_039816475.1 Pseudomonadota bacterium
CCGAAGCCGGGGACGAACTTGCCGTGCTCGGCCTGCCACGCAGCGACCCCTTCACCGACGACACGCGCAAACGCATGATCATCGGGCTTCCGCGCGAGCCGTTCGGCGATGTCGGCGTAAAGAGCAACAGCCTGCTGCCCCGCGCCGCCGTGGACATCGCCGAGCAGATTGATCCCCGTCGCCATGGCCGAGTTGATGCCGACGCCGCAGGTCGCAGCCATTCGCGCGGCCGCAACCGATGGGGCCTGAGGGCCATGATCGACGGCTGCCACGAGAGCTGCTTCGAACAACCGGATCTGACCCGCTGAGGCCTCACGCCCGACGAGCATCCGCCAGATCATGTCGGCAAACGACACCGCTCCGATCAGCTCCTGGATCGGCGTGCCGCGCAGCGCAATCCGGCCGGGCTCCATCTCGATGATCGCGGTCTGCCACCATTCGGCGACATCGCCGTCGCGCGTCTCTAGATCGGTCAAATAATGCCCTCTTGCCTGAGCCGTGCCTGATCTTCCGCGCCGAGGCCCAGAAGTTCCTCGAGCAGCCGCGATGTATCAGCGCCGAGTGCCGGCGGCCCACTGTCGACCGATGGCACCTTGCCATCGAAGCGGGCGGCGGTGCGCACCGTTCGCACCGGTCGGTCGACGTCGGGGACGTCGTTGTACTCCGCCAACAGCCCGCGATCTGCAATCTGAGGATGCGCGAGAACATCCGGCACCGACAGCACCGGCCCGACAGGGACACCGGCCTCAGTCAAGGCACGGACCCAGTCCGATGTCGGGCGTTCGGCGAGCCGCTTTTCGATCTCTTTGCGCAGCAAGAGCCGGTTCGTCTTACGGTCCTCGCGCGTTGCAAACCGCGGGTCATCCAGCAGATCGGCGCGTTCGATCAGGCCGGCCAGCGTCTCGAACTGCTCCTGCTTGTTGGCCGCGATGTTCATCGCGCCGTCGGCGGTGCGGAAAAGACCTGACGGTGCGGAGGTCGCGTTCTCGTTGCCCTGCGGGTGCGGTGTGACGCCAGCGATCAGGTAGTTCGAGACCACCCAGCCCATCGTTGCAACAACGGCCTCCAGCATCGAGACGTCGATGACTGTGCCCTGCCCATGGGCATCGCGACCGGCAAGCGCCGCGGAGATCGCCATCGCAGCGGTGAGGCCGCCAATGGTGTCGGCGATCGGGTAGCCCGCGCGGAGCGGCGCGCTCTCACCATCGCCGGTGATACTCATGACGCCGGACATGCCTTGCACGATCTGGTCGTACGCTGGCGCCTTCGACAATGGGCCGTCCTGACCGAAGCCGGAGATGGCGCAGTAGATCAGTGCCGGGTTATCGGCTCTGAGCGTCTCGGCACTCAAGCCAAGCCGCTCCATGACGCCCGGCCGAAAGTTCTCGACCACGACATCGCTTTTCGCCGCGAGCTTTCGGAACAGCCCCTGCCCTTCCGCCGCCTTCAGGTTCAGCGTCAGCGAGGACTTGCCGGCGTTCTGCGCAAGAAACGACACGCCCATGCCGGCGCGATTAAGTTCGGCATCGGCGCCGAGCTGCCGCGCGAGGTCACCGCGGCCCGGAACTTCGATCTTGATGACCTCGGCGCCAAGGTGCGCAAGCTGATGACAGCAGAACGGCCCGGCGAGCACGTTCGTCAGATCGAGAACGCGCACGCCTTTGAGCGGAGCGGATGCAGCTGACATCGTCGGCAGTCTCCTCGGCGCGGACGCGCCACGGCGGAAGGGTTAGCCGAAAATTAACGGGCGTCCCATAGCGTCACGGCATTGCAACGTCCACGCACGGACGACCGCCGCGAAGGAATTGCGATGTCTGGCGATCCCAACCAGCTTCTCGAGATCATCCGCGCCTCCGGTCGCGTGACGGCCGCCGATGTGTCTGCCATTCGCCAGATGGTCTATCCCGACGGGCGCATCGGTGCTGACGAAGCAACGTTCCTCATGCGCGTCGAAGCAGCCGCGGGCGAGTTCGACCCGGAGTGGTCAGCGCTCTTCCGCGAAGCCTTCATCGACTTCTGCGTTCATCAGAGCGAGCCACATGGATATGTTTCGCCTGAGAATGCCGACTGGTTGATCCAGTGCATTTCAGCCGATGCGCACACGCGGACCGCAACAGAACTCGAGATGTTGATCGGCATCGTCGAGACCGCGCGCTGGGTGCCTGAGAAACTTTCGAACTTCCTGATTGAGGAACTGAAATCGTGCGTGCTTGCCGGCACGACGCCACTCGCGAACGGCGCTAAGAGCCATCCCGGTGTGGTTGATCCCGGCGAAGTGGATCTTATCCGGCGCGCGTTGACGGCTGCCGGTGGTGAGGGCCACGTCGCGATCACGCAGGCCGAAGCTGAGATCCTCTTTGACATCAACGATGCAACCGTTGGCGCCAACAACGCACCCGAGTGGGATGAGTTGTTTGTCCGCTCAATCCTGAACCACGTGTTGGGTTACTCCGGCTACAAGGCGCCGGATCGTGCCGAAGCGTTGCGGCTTGAGCGCTGGGCGCAGAGCCCGTCGGATGGCGGTTTTATGGGCCGGATGCTGTCCGGTGGTTTGTCGGCGATCTTCGACGCCTATTCGCAGCCGAGCGCCGACGAAGCCGCCATTGCCCGCCTCGAAGCGCAGCATCGGCGTATTCTGCTCGATGAGCAGGTGACGGACGTTGAGGCGGACTGGGTCGCCGAGCGTATCAACCGCGACGGTGAAATCAGCGACAACGAAAAGGCATTGATCCGCCTTCTCTCCGAGCACGGCGCGGATATCAGTCCGTGGCTTGGCGCGCTCCGGAAGGCGTCTGCCTAGACGGCTCGGTTCGCGATGCGTCCTTGCGCGCGCTCGGCCGACGACTCAGGTGGTCGAGAGAACAGACAAGCAGTCCCGCAGCCAGCCCCCAGAACGCTGCCCCGATCCCGAATGCGGCGACACCGGACGCGCTGACGGCCAAGGTCACTGACGCCGGGAACCTTTGGTCCGGGACCTCGAACGCACCCGCGAGTGCGCCCATTAGCGGCGTCAGAAGCGCGATGCCAGCAAGCGCTGCGATGAGGGCCGCCGGCAGGCTCGTGATCGCTGCGATCAGCGCAGACCCGACGAGACCCAGCGCGACCCAGATCGCGGCGTAGACGAGACCGATGCGCCAGCGTTTCGCAGCATCAGGATGCGTGTCGGGGCTCAGGCAGATCGCAGCGGTGATCGCTGCCATGTTGATCGTGTGCGCGCCGGCAAACGCAGTTACCGCTGAAAGCAAGCCGGACACGCCGAGGGCTCGCGCTGTGGGTGGATCGTAGCCGTGCGCCTTCAGAACGGCAAAGCCCGGCAGGTTCTGTGAGGCCATCGTCACGAGATAGAGCGGGACGCCGAGGCCGAGCATGACCGACGGCGTCCACTCTGGCGCGATGAAGACGAGCGGCGCGCCGAGCCCAACATCGGCCGGAACGCTCAGCCCCGTCCGCCATCCGACCCAGCCGACACCAACGACCAGCGCTGCAATCACACCCCACAGCGGGTTCACCAGGCGGACAAGCAGGAATGCGGCGATAACAGGCGCCACATCGATCGGACTTGCAACCGCCGCGGTCGCAACGCTCATGCAGAAAGGCAAGAGCACGCCTGCGAGCATGGCAGCTGCGATCCCCGACGGAATGTTGCTTACCGCGCGGGCGAGCACGGGGATCGCAGCCGTCGCGACAATCAGAAGGCCGGCGACCACAAACGCGCCCACCGCCTCCGGCATCGAAACGTTTGTCGTGCCGGCAATGATCGCAGCCCCGGGTGTGGACCAGGCAAGAAGGACAGGGACGCGGGTCCAGACACTGAGGACCGCCGAGCCGATGGCCTTCGCAAAGCAGACCCCGGCGACCCACGATGCCGTCTGCTCCGGTGTTGCAGAGACCGCCGCTGCCGCGGCCAGCACCAGCGCGATCGTCGAGCCGTAGCCGACGATGGCAGCAACGAACGCTGCGGCAAGCATGGAGACCGGCATGGCGTCGGGGGCTCGAGAAGGTGATGGATCAGACTTGATCTGACGGGAGCCGCCAGCCTGCGCCGAGATGCCCATGTCGTCCAGTGAGGCCAAACTGGGCGCGCGTTTACGATGTCGCGATGTCGCGAAGGCGCGGACAGCCGATGATCAACCGGTCTTAAGCCGATCCGGCGATCTTTTCAGAGGGACCAACTTTTGCCCGCGCCGTGGGCTTTAAAGTCTCGTGGTCAAGTTCCAGTCATCCGAGGACGACAATGCCGTTCCTTTCATTGCGCCCAAGCGTCAATAAGCAAGACAGACGCGTGCGGCCTCTTCATCTGATCCAGACAGCCCTGCTGATGGCGCTGTTGTCGATTGCAGCGCCAGCGCAAGCCGTCGCCGCGGACGCGCAGAGGATCTTTGACGCCCACGCGTACACCGGAACAGTCTCTGAAGGGATCGCCGCGCTTGAGGTCCGTCTCAAGGCCGCACCGCGGGACGAAAACGCAGCTCTGGCGAAAGGCATCCTTGAGATCATGGAGGCGGCGCGACGCCTGAGCGAAACGGCGAGGCGTCGGATCAGGCCTGTCGACTTACGTTCGTCGTGGATCGGCGGGTTCGGCGTGTTCTCCAGGTTTACAGCCCTGCCTCCGGCGGGCGGCTCGGGTCTGAGCGCGGACTACGAGCCGATGACTTACCGGGCTCTGCGCTCGATGCTGGAACGGTTTGTCGCCGATCTTGAACGCGCCGAGGCGACGCTGGCGACGGTGCAAAGCCCGTCCGTGAAACTGCGCGTGCGTCCGTTTCGCATCGGCTTCGACAACGACGGAAATGGGCGTGTCGACCCGCAGGAGCGCGTGCTCATTCAGTTTCTTGGCGCCGCGATGCCACGCGTGCTGCGGAACCTCTCCAACAACAACATCGAGAATTCCGAGCTCGCCTTCGACGCAGCCGATGCCTCCTGGTTTCAGGGCTACACAAATCTGGTCCTCGGCACGACCAAGCTTCTGCTCGCAGTTGACTTCGAGCGGACCTATGACGCCGTCGGGCATTGGGGCTACGGACTGAAGGCGACCGCCCTCGGGCGAATGCTGGAACAGGATTCAGCTTCATCCGACGAAAGCCCTGAGACCGCCGCGCGACGCAGAGAGCTCCAGACACAACTCGATGCGTTGCCAACGCGGGCGGCGCTCTCGACGGAACTGGCCGACATCCGCAGGAAACTTCGCGCCCTGCCGCGCACCGGACCCGGAAGCGAGCCGCGCGACGCGCTCAACACACGCCAGGTCGAAATTCTCGCAACGCGAGGAGACGTGCGCCGCAAACGGCGGGCGCTTCAGCGGCAACTGCGAGAGCTGGATCCGGCCCGCGCACCCGATCGGCTGCGCCAGTACGCCATTTTCGCTGATCTCATTGCAGGTCTGCATACGCTCAACATGCCGGTGATCTCACGCAAGAGCATGGAGGAATTTCGCCAGCACCTCATCAAGGTGTGCGACCTCAACAAGACAACGTGGCAGCGTGCCCGCGCCGAGACGGACAACGATCGCGAGTGGTTGCCCAACGCAAAGCAAACGCCGCCGTTCAGCGCACCTGTCGTCACAGATGACATCATCGATGCCTGGCTGAAGACCACGGGTCTCCTGCGACACGTTCTGAATGGCAAGACGCTCATCCGGCATCCGCGATTTGCCAAAGGCGTGAATGTGAAGCGGTTTCTCGAGACGACACCTGAGTTCGATCCCGTCATGATCGCGACCGGTCATGCTCTGCAGCCCTATCTTCAGGATGGAGAGGCGTTAGATGGACAGACACTCGATGCGCTCATGCGGCCGATGGGACGGAACGCCGGAACATTCGCCGTCTGGTTCAACTGAGAGTGCGAACGGCGCGCTCGCGCGCCGACGACCGGCCTGGAGCGGGTAGCGGGAATCGAACCCGCATATTCAGCTTGGAAGGCTGCTGCACTACCATTGTGCTATACCCGCGGACGCCGCGATTTGAGCGTCAAGAGCGGCAGACGGTGTTGGTGGAGGGAGTTGGATTCGAACCAACGTAGGCATAGCCAACGGGTTTACAGCCCGTCCCCTTTAGCCACTCGGGCATCCCTCCGCCCGCCCCGGCGGGATTGAGCCCCGCGCGAGAGCGCGCAATACCGCAAACCGCGCCCGCGATGTCAACGTCAAATCACCGGTCTGACGCGGCGGTCGGGAAGCATGCTGAACCAATCAGGAGGGCCTTGTGGCTGAACCGAAAGGCCGCCGTCCGCTCGCCCGGAAAGCTCGGGGCGACGGCGGCAAACAGAAGCAGTCGCCGGGCGTTGTCTACGGGCTTCATGCGGTCGAGTTCGCGCTCGCCAACCCCTCGCGGACCGTTCATCGCCTGCGACTGACCGAAAATGCCGAGCGGCGGCTGGCCAAACCTCTTGCAGCGTTTGCCGAGCGGACCGGCCGCACACTTCCGATCGAACGGGTTCTGCCGCGAGCGCTCGACCATGAGC
>JBCBXS010000014.1:0-17017 GCA_039816475.1 Pseudomonadota bacterium
TGTGAGGGTTGTATTGGTACTCAAGGCCCAGCGAGAAGAACCAGCCGTCTTCGTAGTTGAGACTCTCCTCGACCGGACTGCCACCAACGGTGGCCTGGGCTCCCGTCGACTTGTCGATGAAGACCAGCTCCTTGACGCGGCTCCAGTTTGTCCACTCAACCGTGCCGAGCAGCGTCAACGTCGGGGAGACCTGCTGACGTAGCGACAACGTCACAAGCTCGGGAAGGTCTGCATCCGCGAAGATATCCGCTTGAGTGGTGCCGTTGACGGATAGGCTACCTTCGACGCGATGACTGATCTTCGATCGGAAACCTAAGCCGATTTTCGTCGTCGACGTTGGCTCCAAGAGAACGCCGGCGGTAAACCCAAAACCGATATCGTCGCCGCTGACTTCAACGCCCGAGCCGGTGCCTGGCGGAATACTATTGAGGCGAGCATCAATGTATTGAACCTGAACCCCTGCTGCGACCGAAACGCCAGGCATTACCTTGTAGCCAACCGTCGGTGCGGCGTTCAGCGTGAACAACTTCGACGTCTTCGCGAGCGCAATCCCGCCATAGCTCAGGTTGTCCGGCTTGGTCGTCAGGCCGAACGGCGAGTTGATCGACATGCCGATGAAGAGCCGATCGCTCAACTGATAATTGAAATAGCTCGACGGGACGAGCGCGCCTTGAGCGATGTTGCCGCTGTTGCCGTCCGCTCCGAGATCAATCTCGCTGTCGCCGACGATGATCGCGGCGTGCGCTTCCGTATTAAAGCCGTTCTTGGTCGTGACGGCAGCCGGGTTCCAGAACATCGAACTCAGATCGAAGCCCGCGGCTGATCCGGCAAACGACGATCCCTGCGCCGAGGTCGATTGCTCGCGGACTGCAAACCCGCCGGCCAGCACCGGCGCTGCGATCACACTGGCAGCCACCGCCGAAACGATCGCGACTGCGCTTCTTCCAACCCGAAATTCCATTGCGTCCCCCCAACCGGTCGCGTGTCTGAAGCCTGCGTTGGCCGCAGGTCCTGTCGCGACGAAAATGAGGCCAGGACGAATTGCCGTGTAAGTTCAAAGCGCTGCAACGACGTCGAATCGACACGCATGTCGCCGCTGCGCCACGACCTAACGCAAACTGAAATACGGGTACACGGCGCGAAAACCCGTGCTTATCGAACACGGCGCACGGGATCGAATGCTCGAACGTGGCTCGCGTTAAGTTCGCAACGAGAACATGTGATCAACGGGCCCGTGACCGGCACCGACCTCCTGATCGCGCGCCGATCGGAGTGCGGACGTGAGATACCGCTTCGCCTCGGCGACTGCCGCGCGTGGCGCATGCCCGAGCGTCAGGAACGACGCAATCGCCGCCGACAACGTGCAGCCGGTCCCGTGCGTGTTCGTCGTCTCAATCCACTCCGACGCGATCCAATGGACACCGCCTGCATCGGCCAGCACATCGGCTGCGTCATCGCCGGACGCGTGCCCGCCCTTCACAAGCACCGCTTGAGCCCCGAGCTCGCGCAGCGCGACAGCCTGATCCGCCATCTCGTCACGCGTCGCAGCCACGGAGGCGTCGAGGAGGACAGCGGCTTCCTGCAAGTTCGGTGTTAGCACGGCCGCTTTCGGCGCAAGCACGTCGCGGACGGTTGCGACTGCGGCCTCATCGATCAGGCGGTCGCCGCTGGTCGCGACCATCACCGGATCGACGACGGCCGGAACGCCTGGATGCGCTGCCAGCACGGTCGCAACCTCTCGGATGATGTCAGCCGTCGGCAGCATGCCCGTCTTGATCGCGCGCACGTTGAGATCGCCGAGCACGCTCTCGAGTTGAGCGCCGACGAACTCAGCAGGCACCGCGTGGATGCCCTGCACACCGGTCGTGTTCTGGGCGGTCAATGCGGTGATGACCGACGCGCCGTAAACGCCAAGCGCGGTCATAGTCTTGAGATCGGCCTGGATGCCGGCGCCGCCGGAGGAATCCGAACCGGCGATGGTCAGGGCTGCGGGCATGCGCTCGGTCTGAGGGACGGCTGGCATGTGCGGAGTGTTAGTCATGGTGCGGGCCTCGGTTCGCCGGACCCGTGGGTGGGCGCACCCTCAGTTGGCGGGCGGCAGTCCGGTCTCGCGAATGTCCTGCTGAAGCCCCTCCGGCGTCAACGCGCCTTCGAGCTCGGCAAGCGCCGGAAACGTCTCCAGCATCCACTGGCCGATCCAAGTGATCGTCCCGGTGAGAAAGAGAATGCCGGTCACGACCAGGATCAGGCCCATGACCATCTCGACTTTGCCGAGATGACTGCGGAACCGCCTCATGAAGTCCATGAACGGGCCGATGGCGACGGCTGCCAGGACAAACGGGACGCCGAGGCCGAGCGAGTAGGCCGCGAGATAGCCAACGCCCGTCGTCAGGCTACCTTCGGAGGCGGCAAGCGTCAGGACAGCGGCCAGGATCGGGCCGATGCACGGCGTCCACCCGAACGCGAACGCGAGGCCGATGACGAACGCGCCGAGATAGCTCGCGCCTTGGACGTTGGTGTCGAACCGCGCTGTGAGGAACAGGACGGGCACGCGCAGCACGCCCATGAAGTGCAGCCCGAACAGGATGATGATCGCGCCCGCGATCATGCTGAGCGTCTCTTTGTACTCCTGCAGAACCTGGCCGAAGACCGAAGCTCCGGCGCCAAGCCCTATGAAGACCGTCGAGAAGCCGAGCACGAAGAATACGGAGCCGATGACGATCCTGCGCCAGACAGCGTTATCGACGCCTTCGTCGGCGGTTGTCTGCGAGATCGTCGTGCCGCCGAGATAGCCGAGATAAGGCGGCACGAGCGGCAGGACACACGGGCTCAGGAAGCTCACGAGGCCTGCGAACGCGACGGCTGCGTAGATGTAGGCGTCGGCCATCATCGCGGGTGGTGGTGTCCTTCAGTCTGTTGCCCGGCACCGAGTGGCTCGCATGCCGACGTCCTTAAGCCAGAACGTGACAGGCAGCCGGGGCAATCGCAAATCACGGCCTATCAGGCCCGCGTGACTGAGGCGTCACCGACCCCGATGCCCCTCATACTGGCGAATTAATCCGCTGAACCGGCGGGCGCGAGGGTGCCGAACGCCGCGTCGAGGTCCCCCCAACTGTCCAGCACAGCATCGGCGCCGAGCGTGGCAACATCTTGCCGGGCATACCCGAAGGTAAACAGAATGATGCGGGTTCCGGCCGCGCGTGCCGTCTTGAGATCCGTTTCGGTGTCACCGAGCAGAACCGCATCGGCGGGCGAGCTGCCGATAGCATCAAGGCATCGCGTTAACATCGACGGATCGGGCTTGCGGGGCCGGTCATCTTCCGCGCCGATCACACAATCGAAGAACGGCGTGAGTTTCAGGTCGGCGAGCACAATGTCGGCGATCGCCTTCGGCTTGTTTGTACAGACGCCAAGTCGGCGGCCCTCGCTGCGCCACCGCTCAAGCGCTTCGATAGCACCGGGGAACGGCGCGCTGCGGCCCGCGCGAACGTCTGCATAGTGCGCAAGAAAATCCTGAAGGTACCGTTCGGTCTCATCGTCGCCCAGTTGGACATCGCGGGCCGCAAACCCCTTGCCGACGAGGGCCCGCGCACCGCCACCGATCAGATACCGGACGTCGCGCTCATCGATCGCCTGGGCGCCGGCACGTTCGAGCGTCAGGTTCAGAGCAGCTGCGATATCGGGAAGCGTGTCGACCAGCGTGCCGTCGAGATCGGTGACGATCGCGCGCGGCCACATCAGCCAGCGTTCCGGCTGAGCGCTGCGATGCCCGGCAACTCGCGCCCCTCAAGCCATTCGAGGAACGCACCGCCTGCTGTCGAGACATAGGTAAAGCGGTCCGTGACGCCGGCGGCATTCAGGGCTGCAACCGTATCGCCACCGCCCGCGACGGAGACCAACTGGCCGGACGCGGTCGCATCGGCGACGGCACGTGCGAGCGCGTTCGTGCCCTGGTCGAACGGTGTCAATTCAAAGGCGCCGAGCGGGCCGTTCCAGAGCACGGTTTTGCAGCGCTTGGCCGCCTCGACCAGCATCGTAACCGTGGCGGGTCCGACGTCGAGGATCATCTCGTCTTCGAGAACGTTGTTGAGCGTCGATGTGCGCCACGGCGCCTCCGCACGAAACTCGCCGGCAACCGTTACGTCCTGCGGCAGCAGGATCGCGCAGTTCGCAGCCGCCGCCTGCGTCATGATCGCCCGGGCCGTCTCGACGAAATCGGGTTCTGCGAGCGACTTGCCGATCGGGAAGCCGTTTGCGAGCAGGAACGTGTTGGCCATGCCGCCGCCGACCACCAGCTTGTCGACCTTCTCGACAAGGTTGGTGAGGACCGGGATCTTGGTCGAGACTTTGGCACCGCCGACGACGGCCATGGTCGGCGGCGTTGGCTGCTCGACGGCCGACTGCAGCGCCTCGACTTCCTGCATCAGGAGCGGGCCCGCGTAGGCTGGCAGGTGATCGGCGAGGCCGGCTGTCGATGCGTGCGCACGGTGCGCGGCGGAAAACGCGTCGTTGACGTAGAGGTCGCCGAGCTCGGCCAGCGCCTTCGTGAACTCCGCGTCGTTTGCTTCCTCGCCAGCATGGAACCGCAGGTTCTCGAGCATGACGACGTCGCCGGGCGCTGCGGACCGGACCACCGACGCTGCAGCCGGGCCTATGCAATCCTCAGCGAATGCGACGTCCTTGCCGAGCGCATCTGCGACGGCCTTGGCGACGGGGCGCAGCGACATCTCCGGGACCGGTTTGCCCTTCGGCCGGCCGAAATGCGTGAGCAGAACCACCTTACCGCCGCGGCTTGCGATCTCTCGAATGCCGGGCACCGCGCGCGTGATCCGCGTCGCGTCGGTCACGCGGCCGCCGTCCATCGGCACGTTGAAATCGCAGCGCATCAGCACGGTCTTGCCGTCGACATCGGCTGCGGCGACTGGGCGGAGTGACGTGGTCATCTAAGTGCTCCTGTGGTCAGGACTTCTCCGGTGCGCTTCGGTTCATCACAGCCGACATCGCCGCACGACCCTGCCCGCGCCTGCCGGTTGAGCTACTGCCGTTCAGCGCCGTCGCAGACCTGGCGCGCCATCGCAGCGACCCGCTTCGCCGTAATCCCGAAATGCTCGTAGAGCGCCGGCCCGGGACCGGACGCACCGAAGCTGTCCATGCCAACGAATGCGCCGCCCCGACCGATCCATTCATGCCAGCACTGGCCGATGCCAGCTTCGACCGCGACGCGCGGAGCGTCTCCCAGAACAGACTGTTTGTAGGCCCCGTCCTGCGCCCGGAACCGCTCCATCGACGGCATCGAGACGACAGCGGCATCGATCCCGTCCCGCTCGAGCGCTTCGGCGGCTTCCAGCGCAAGGCCGACCTCAGAGCCCGTCGCGAGCAATGTCACATCGCGGCTCGTGGACGGCTCGCGGATCACATAGGCGCCCTTTGCGACGCGGTTCTCGGATGTCGCCTCCGTCCGGAACGGCGTCACCCCCTGACGGGTGAGCGCCAGGATCGACGGGCCATCGTCGCGGCTGATCGCGAGTTCCCAGGCCTCCGCCGTTTCGACGCCGTCAGCGGGTCTGAACACCTGCAGGTTCGGGATCGCGCGGAGCGCCGAGAGATGCTCGACCGGTTGATGGGTCGGACCATCCTCGCCGAGGCCGATCGAGTCGTGCGTCATCACGTAGACGACACGCGTCTTCATCAGCGCAGAAAGCCGGATCGCCGGACGGCAGTAATCGGTGAAGACGAGGAACGTGCCGCCGTAGGGGATGAAACCGCCGTAAAGGGCGAGACCGTTCATGGCGGCCGCCATTCCGTGCTCGCGAACACCGTAGTGGATGTAATCGCCACCGTAGTTCTCGGCAGTGACGGGCGTGTTGTGCCCCGTCTTGGTGTTGTTCGAGCCGGTCAGGTCAGCCGACCCGCCAAGCAGTGCCGGCACCGCAGGCTGGAGATGGGCGAGCGTGTCCTGCGACCAGACCCGCGTTGCTTTCGGCTTGCCGTCATACGAGATCGCGGCCTGCTTCGCGGCGATAATTGCTTTTTCGAACGCCTGCGAGACGCCGCCGCCGAGCACCGCTGCCCGCTGCGCCTTCCCATCTGCCGAGGAGGCCTCCCAGCGCTCGGCCCAGGCAGACTTTGCGTCGCCACCGCGCGCGCCGGTCCTGCGCCAGTTGGCGAGGATATCATCCGGGATCTCGAACGGGCCGTGCTGCCAGCCGAGCTCTGCGCGTGTGGCTGCGATCTCGTCGGCCCCAAGCGGTGCGCCGTGGACGCCGGCGGTGCCGCCCTTGTTCGGCGCGCCATACCCGATCGTCGTCCGGCAGGCGATCAGCCACGGTTTCGACGGGTCGGACTTGGCTTCACCGATCGCCCGGTCGATCGCTGCATGATCGTGGCCGTTAATCCGCATCGCGTTCCAGCCGGATGCTTTGACGCGGGCGAGCTGATCTTCCGAGGTCGCAAGCGAGGTTGGCCCGTCGATCGAGATACCGTTGTCGTCGAACAACACGATCAGGCGCCCGAGGCCCAAATGCCCCGCAAGCGAGATCGCTTCCTGGCTGATGCCTTCCATCAGGCAGCCGTCGCCAGCGATGACGTAAGTGTGGTGGTCGACGAGATCGTCGCCGAGGCGCGCGTTCCACATCCGCTCAGCCAGCGCGAAGCCGACCGAGTTTGCGATGCCCTGGCCGAGCGGTCCGGTCGTGGTCTCGATGCCCGGGGCGTGGCCGTATTCCGGATGCCCGGCTGTCGGCTGGCCGATCTGGCGAAACTGGCGAAGCGCATCGAGCGACATGCCGGGCGTGCCGGTCAGATACAAAAGCGCGTAGGCGAGCATGGAGCCGTGCCCGGCCGACAGGATAAACCGGTCCCGGTTCAGCCAATCGGGATCGGAGGCATCAAACGAGAGGTGCCTTGCAAACAGGACGGTCGCGACGTCGGCCATCCCCATCGGCATGCCAGGGTGGCCCGACTTGGCTGCTTCGACCGCGTCCATCGCGAGCGCGCGAATGGCGTCCGCCATCGGTTTCAGGTCATTGTCCGGGATCGCCACTCCGGCGTCGGCGCTCTGCACGGGCATCTCCACGTCTGGTCGTCCGGCGCCGTGTTTAAGGGGGCGGAGCGGACCCGTCCAGCAATGGGCAGGCAATCTGCGGAGATAGGAGAGGACAGCGGTGTAGGGCCCCGCGGCCGCCGGCGCTCGTCTTGTGCAAGCGCCGGCCGCCGCGAACAGCGCTTAGTTCGGGATCAGAACCCGGTCGATCACGTGGATGATCCCGTTCGAGGCCCGCACGTTGGCAGCAACCACCTTCGAACGGTTGACGCGAACGCGCTTGCCACGGCGCAGGTGGACCCGCTTACCCGCAAGGGTCTTTGCCGAGGAACGGCCGAACTTGATCCGCTGGGCCGGTACGCGCTTGCCGAGCACATGGTAGAGCAGGATCTTGCGCAGCTTGCCGCGGTTGCGCGGCTTCAGGAGGTTGCGGATCGTCTTCTTGCCCAACTTGGCGAAGGCCGCATCGGTCGGTGCGAACACCGTGATCCCTTTCGCCGACGCCAGCGTGCCGGCGAGACCGGCAGCCTTCGCGGCCGCGATCAGTGTCTTGAACTGCCCGGCTTTCGCCGCCGTCCGGACGATGTTGCTGCGAGCCTCAGCGGACTGAGGGGCAAAGCTGATGGCGAGACCAAGTGCGGCCGCCGCGAGTGCAACTGTGAAACGCTTCATCACAGGCATCTTCTCCGAGTTCTCTGTTCTGATTGGATGATCACGGAAGCGCGATCCAGACGATTACGGAGCCAGACGGTCGCACCGATGCGTCGGACGCCATCAAACAAACTTGAGAGGAGAAACGTCCGCACCGAGTGATCCGGCACTGTCCATCCGATGGACGTCAGGCGTTCGCGTCAGTGCGCGGCGCGTCGCCCTGATCTTCGATGAACGCATCGACCTTTGCGCGATCGGGGAGTCCGGCACGTGCACCGAGCCGACAACACTTCAAGGCAGCCGTCGCCGATGCGAACCGGACGCAGTCGCCGATTGCCATCTTTTGTGCGAGCCCGAACGCGAACGCACCGTGGAACGCGTCGCCGGCGCCCGTCGTGTCGACGACGCTCACATCGAACGCCGCGCGGCGGCCACCACCGAACGGATCGCGCCAGAAGTAGCCCTTCTCGCCAAGTGTGACGCCGGCATGCCGCGGCCCATGCAGCATCACGCGATCGAGCCGCGCTTTGAGATCAAGCTCCGGCTCGAAGCTTTCGAGCGCCGGTTCTGAGAAGATCGCGTAATCGGTGAGCGCCAACAGCTCGGGCAAGGCTTCCCGCGCACCGAGGTCGGCGTCCAGCACGGTCGGCACGTTGATGGATCGCGCATGCCGGAAGACGGCGCGCACGGCCTCGAGCCATCGCAGATCGGCGAGCACGACGTCAGCATCGCGGAGGCGTTCGAGCGGCAGCCAGCTTGTGTCGGACGGCATATCGATGTCGCGGTTGCCGATCACCATCCGGCGGCCGGCACGGTCAACAATGACAGCGGCGGTTGACGATCGGGCGCTCTCGAACCGCTCGACATGGCGAATATCGACGCCTTCGACTTCAAGCCCACGGCGAATGCGGACTCCGGCATCATCGTCGCCCACCCGGCTCCAGAGTTCGACCTGGCCGCCAAGCCGCGCAATCGTCGCCGCTGCGTTCGCCGCCATGCCGCCGCCCGAGACGACATGTTCCAGCGCGCGCATCTTCGTCGGCCCGGTCGGCAAGTCATCGACCCGGTAGATGCGATCGAGCGCGGCGTGCCCGACACAGACGATGCGCGGTTGGCTCATGCGTCGGCTCCGGCCTTCTCTGACGCAGCTTTCGCCTTGGCGGTTTTGGCCGCCTCGCTCTCTTCGGCTTCCTGGCGCACCTTCTCGTCGACCACCGCCTTCGCATCGCGTTTGCTCAGCTCGGCGGCGAGTTCGGTAACATCGCGATCTTCAGCAAAGATCCGCGCGAGGTTTTCCGCGTCCGACCGGGCCCGTTCGCGGACCTTCTCCTCGTCGGTGTAGTGGGCGTAGTCGTCGATCAGACGGTGGCGATCGTGTTCGTCGAATGTCTTGATCGCGAACTCGGCATCGCGCTCGGTCTCGCCGAGTCCGCGCAGAAGCGCCTTCGTGACATCCAACGACGAGAGATACGTATCGCGCTGGATGTACTCGACCCCTAGCTCCATCAGCCGGTGATAGTGCACGCGGTCGCGCGCCCGGGCGTAGATCGGCAGATCGGGATAGTTCGCGCGCAGGATCGTTGCGACCCGCACTGAGGCCTCCGCGTCATCGACGGCGAGCACAAACGCACGCGCTTCGCTGATCCGCGCAGCCTTCAGAATGTCCATCCGGCCGGGGTCACCGTAGAACGCCTCGTTCCCGAAGCGCTTGACCAGCGCGATCTGCGCCGGATCGGAGTCGAGCGCAATGAACGGGATGCGCTTGGCTCTCAAGATGCGGGCGGTGATCTGGCCGAAGCGGCCGAGCCCCGCGATGATGACGTGGCTGGAGGAATCATCCGGCAGGCTGTCTTCCGCCTCGGTCGCCTGCGACGGCCTCGGGAACAGATACTTGTCCAACAGCAACAGGATCGGCGTCGACGCCATCGAGAGTGTTACGACCAGCGCGCCGAGGCTGGCGGCAAAGTCATTGAGCACGGCGAACGTCGCGCCGGCGGCCAGCAGGACGAATGCGAACTCGCCGCCCTGGCTGAGCGAAATCCCAAGCCTTCGCGCACCCCAGTTGTCGAGCCCATACCAGCGGCCGATGCCATAGAGCACCGAGAACTTGATCGCGAGCAGGCCGAAGACCAGGGCAAGGATCGCGACCGGCTGTTCCAGCAACAGCGCGAACTCAAGTGACATGCCAACGGCGGTAAAAAAGAGGCCGAGCAGCAGGCCTTCGAACGGCTTGAGGTCGGCCTCGAGCTCGTGGCGGTAGGAGGATTCCGCGAGCAGCGCGCCGGCAATAAAGCCACCGAGCGATGGCGACAGGCCGGCCCATTGCATGATGCCCGCCGTCCCGACGACAGTAAGCAATGCAAGCGCCGTCATCGCCTCTTTGACCTTGGTCAAGGCGACCAGGCGGAACACATGTTCAATCGCAAACCGGCCGACGAGGATCACGCCGCCGATAACCGCGACGGCCTTGGCAGCCGCCGTCATATCCATCGTCTGTTCGGCTCCGGCGCTGACGACGGCGAACAACGGCGCAAACGCGATCAGAGGGATCGCTGCCATGTCCTGGAACAGGAGAACCGAGAACGCGAGCCGACCGTGGCGCTGTGTCAGCTCGCCGTTCTCTTCAAGCACCTGTAAGGCAAACGCTGTCGATGACAGCGCCAGCGCGAGCCCGATGAACAGCGCTGTCAGAAGCGTAAATCCGAGGAACTGGGCGACGACGGCGAGGACCAAGCCCGAGACGACCACCTGTACGCCGCCAGCGCCAATGATCGCATTGCGCATCGCCCAAAGTCGTTTGGGCCGAAGCTCGAGACCGATCAGGAACAACAGCAGCACCACGCCGAACTCAGCGATGTGGAGAAATTCCTTGGCCTGGTAGTCGGAGAACGTGCCCGCAATTCCATAGGGCCCGAGCAGGATGCCCGCGAACAGGTAACCGAGCACCGTTCCGACATTCAGCCACCGCGCCAGAGGTGCCGCGATGGCCGCCGCCGCAAGAAGGAGTGCGATTTCGCCGAGAGAGATGTGATCCATGAATTCGCCCGCCCGGATGCCTTAGTTGGCTTACCGGTCTCGTTTGTCTCACTCATGCCGGTTGCGCACCCAACTTTGGTCGTGCGTCACCGGCGCCTACACGCCGTCCCTAATCCAGGCTGTGGAACCCGCCGTAAGTCTCTCATCACGAGACGGGTGTTCATATGCATAGCATGCCACACGCGATAGCGCCGCACGCAGGGATACGCTTGGAAACCGCTCCCATGTCTAACCTGCTGTATCGGATCGCGCAGTCTCGCGATCCCGAGGCATTCGCCGAACTTTTTGACAGCTACGCGCCGCGTTTGAAGTCTTACATGATCCGCCAAGGCGCCGATGCGGCGACGGCGGAAGAACTGGCACAGGAGACGCTCTTAACGGTTTGGCGCAAAGCGCAGCTCTACTCTGGCGAAAAGGGCAGCGCTTCGACGTGGATCTACACGATCGCTCGCAACCTGCGCATCGACCGTATTCGTCGTGAGCATCCCTGGCAGGAATTGCCAGAGGGGATGAACGAGGAAGCGTCGGACGATACGCCGCCGGATGAAGCTGTCTCAGAGCGAGAGCGCTCGCAACGGGTCCGGGATGCTTTGACGAGCCTGCCGAGTGAGCAGCACGAGGTTGTCGTGCTCTCTTACCTCGACGGCCTGTCACACAGTGAAATTGCAGAGCGGCTGGGACTGCCGCTCGGAACGGTGAAATCAAGGATGCGTCTCGCGTACCAAAAACTCCGCGAGTCGGTAGAGGACCTGCAATGACGAAGATCGCACATCATCCGGATCATGCGACACTCATGAGCTACGCGGCAGGCGCCCTGCCTGAATCGTTGTCCGCCGTCGTCTCCATGCACGTTGCGATGTGCCCGAAGTGCCGTAGTGAGGTGCGCCGCATGGAGCAGCTCGGTGCCGCGCTGCTTTCTGCGATGGAAAAGCAGCAGGTTGAGCCTGTCGCGGCTGCCGCGCTTCAGATCCCAGCAGGTGCTGAGGCTGCCAGTGCGGCCCACGAGAGCGACGATCCGGTCGAGCGGCTGACAGGCTCGAAGCTCGACGACATCAACTGGAAGCGTTTGGGCTTTGGCGTCTGGCACCACCCGATCCCGCTCAGCGGAGATGCCTCGGGCGACCTGCGCCTGATCAAGGTCCAGAAGGGCCAGGCGATGCCCGAGCACGGACACGGCGGCTCCGAGCTGACACTCGTTCTCGACGGCTCCTACACAGACGAAGTCGGCACGTTCGCCGCCGGTGATGTTGCGGACCTCGATGACACGATCGAGCATCGCCCGATCGCCGACAGCGAAACCGGTTGTATCTGTCTGATCGCGAGCGAGCGGAAAGCGCGCTTTACCGGCGTGATCGGCCGTCTGCTTCAGCCGCTGACCGGCATCTGATCGCAGCGTTGGTTCGAACCGCGAGCGATTGAGACACTTGAACTTTGGAAGCCGCGCTGGACATCATTCCGGCGCGGCTTTTTCGTTTCAGGTGGCTCGTGCGCCAGGCCATGTCCCACAATCGAACGCGTCCCAAACGGGCGCTGATCCGAACGGCGTTGGGCTTAGGCGTTGTCCTGGCGGCAGTGGCCCCTGTAGCGCTCGCCGAAGATCACGCGAAGCCCCCGAAACCTGCGCCGACGCTTACTTTCATCGCTGACACCGGCGGGCACCGCGCGGCTGTCCGCGCCCTCGCGTTCTCGCCCGACGGGAAGCGGCTCTATTCCGCCGGAGACGACAAGGTGATCCACGTCTGGGACGTCGGCGCGAAACAATCCGAGAAGCGCATTTATCTCACCGCCGGTGCAGGTGGCTTCGGACGGATCACCGCCCTCGCGCTGACGCCCGATGGCCGGCAACTGATTGCTGCGTCGGATCCCCGCCCGCAGTGCAAGGAGGGCTTCGCCTGTCCGTTCCTTCGGCTGGTGGAGGTCGAAACCGGCCGTGTCCGGCACATGTTCACAGGCGAACACGATCAGGTCGTGACGGCGATTGCCGTTGCGCCCGATGGCCGCCGGTTCGTCAGCTTCGATGCTGTCGGCAAGGGCACGATCTGGGATCTCGAGAACCGCTGGCCTGTCGCGCATCTGTTCAGCCATTCGGACGCGGTAACGCGCGCGGCGTATGCCCCCGACGGCCGGACCATTTGGAGCGCCAGCCGGGACTGGCGGCTTGTTGCCTGGTCGGCCGAGAGCGGCATCGTCATCCGCGATCTGGTCGGCCATACCGCGCCCGTCCTCGGTTTTGCGATCTCGCGCGACGGCCGCAGACTCGCAAGCGGCGATGCGAGCGGCACCATCCGCCAATGGGAGACGCGAACGGGTCGACTGACAGGCCAGTTCGCGCACAAGGGCGGGCCCGCCGCCACGCTCACCTACCTGGATGATGGGAAGGCGCTCGCCATTAAAGCGACGGTTGTTGATGCGATGAGCGGCAAACGCCTGTGGTCGCTGCAGTCCGCCGTTGTCGGCGGTTATCAAGTGACAGCCCTCTCACCCGACGGAGCCCTGCAGGCCATCGGGACATCGCGCGGCGCGATCGCGTTGGTCGATCCTCCGACCGGCAAGTCACGCGGTGTTCTTGAGGGACGAGGCCGGGCGATTGGCGCAGTCGATGTCGCGCGCAATCGGCAGAGCGTGTCGTGGAGCTTCGCCGAGCTGCGCAGACCGGTCGAGGCCAACCCCGCCGTCTCATGGCAACTGACGCTGCCACACAAGACTTGGTTCGGTCTGTTCGATCAGCCGCTGGGCGAACCTCAGCGGACTGCGGCGCGTGAAACGTCGTCCCCGTCACCAACAGGCATGCGCTTCGCAACCGGTACGTTTGGGCCCAAGCCCTTTGCGTCGCCACCGAAGGGCGCTGTCGTTGCCCGCGCAAGGAGCGCTGGCGCGCCCGCCCTCTCCGTGACCGGCAGCACCGATCAGACGCTGCGTTTTCTCACCGGCGAAACCGACGATCTGATCGCAACGCTACTGCCCACCTTGGCCGGCGCATACGCGCTCTGGACGCCGGAAGGTTTTGTTGCAGACGCCAAGCCGCGAGGCATCGACCTCGGCTGGCTCGTCAGCGATAAACCTCACGCGCAACCGGTCTACGTTCCGGTGTCGCGTGTCCCGAGTGCGGTCCGACGCAGTCTCATTTCGGATGCGCTCCGCAGAGCCAAACCGGCCGAGGTGACAGCGGAGATGCGATCGCGTCTCCAAAATGACATTGAGGCCGCCGCTGGCGACCTCAAGTCGAAACACACCGCTGGGAATTAAGCCCGACGCTTAAGCCGCAAACCGCGTGCTCGGCTTAATGTCCGAGAGGCTCACCGGCTCGCGATAGAAAAACGCGGTCACTTCGCCGACGCGAATGCCGAACTTGGTAACGCGCGTCCGGTTCATGACCCCGTCCATTCCGATCGGGTAAAACCGGTCGGCGAAATCGAGATCGATCGTCCGGTCCTTCAGCTTCAGCCGGAAGCGGTAATCCATCGTCGCCCGCTCGGTCGATAGTTCACCACGCGCTTCGCCGACGCTATCAGCACACGTCGCACGGAAGGATTGCTCGTCGTCTTTTGTGATCCGCCACGTGCGAAGCTCAGACGTCCCGTCGTCGTAGAGAAAGGTTTCGTTAAGTTCGAACGTGTCGCCGACCCACTGGCCGACGGTTTCGATCTCGAAACGGCGCTTCACAGCGCCGGCCCGGTCCTGAAACATGCCCCAAGCGCGGCACCGGCCTTCCATGAAGTCGATCAGGTTGAAATCGCGCTCGGCAATTTCAGCGGGGAGATCGTTTGGCACGGCCGGGCTCCATCAGGGCGTTGAGCGGCAACCTTGCCGCGATGCACAACCCGTAACGGACACCTGCTCCGATCAGATGTTTTATGCGACCTCCGGTCGCCTGAATTTATAGATCCCGACGTCAATCACGCCACGGTCAAAGCCCGCAGAACAGTAAGACAAGTAGTAATTCCAAAGCCGCCTAAACCTTTCGTCGAAGCCCATCGCGGCAATCTGCGGCCACTGGTCATTGAACCGGGACTGCCACGCGCGCAACGTCCGGGCGTAGTCGGGACCGAACGTGCACGTGGTCTCGAATGTCAGGCCGGCGGCTTCCGCGTGGGATTGCAGATGCGTCTTTGTCGGCAGCATGCCGCCCGGGAAAACGTAGCGCTGGATGAAGTCGGGACGGGCTGAGTAGACCGCAAAGCTCGCCTCGCGGATCGTGATTGCCTGGATCACCGCGACGCCCCTGACCGCCAGCCGGGCCTTCAACGTGTCGAAATACGTCTGCCAATGTTCCGCGCCGACCGCCTCGATCATCTCGATCGACGCAATCCGGTCGAAGGTGCCGTCCGTGTCGCGATAGTCGCGGAAGGCGATTTCAGGGGCCGGATCGGGAGCGGGCGTCATCGCGGATATGCGTTGCCGCGTGTAGGCGAGCTGCCGGGCGGAAAGTGTGATTGCCGTCAGATCGGCGCCCCGCGCCGCCGCTGCTTCAGCAAACCCGCCCCAGCCGCATCCGATCTCGAGCACGCGATGCCCGCGCCGCAGATCAAGCGCGCTCAGGACGGCTTCGTATTTCGCCTCCTGCGCATCGTCGAGCGTCGCGTCGGGGGCGAGATAGAGCCCGCTCGAATACGCCATACCCGGGTCGAGCCATGCGGCGTAGAAGTCGTTCCCGAGATCGTAGTGTTCGGCGATGTTCTCGCGGCTGCCGGTGCGCGAGTTCGCCCGGCCTGCGTGATAGGCAATATCGGCGCCGCGCACACGAAACGCGCCGCGGCCGGCGGCCTCCAGGCGGAGCCGGTTGTCGATGAAGAAGCGGAAGACGGCTTCGAGATCCGGCGACGACATCTCGCCCTGCAGGATCGCTTCGGCAAAGCCGAGCGTCCCACGCCGCATCGCCCGCAATACTCCGCGCAAATGATGGATGTGGACCTCGGCATGATCCCCACTGCGGCCAATCACGCGGCACGCGCCGCTTGGCAGGGTCAGCGTCAGTCGCCCGTCGATCCGGTTGTGGAGTGCGCGATGCACGAGGCTCAGAAACATAACGTCCCGCAACCGGCGCGGGCGCACGCTCCACTGTTTCGTCTCGGCGCTATCGTTGGGATACATGGTGCAGCGTCAGTCTAGCGGCGTGCTGGCCCGCGCTCTGCTGCAACCGCGAACGCAGGAGAGCGATGTCGCCGAACGAGCGGGACGCGCTTCAACGCGAGCTGCAGAGCCTCGAAGTGGATTGCCGTCATCACTTTCGCCGTAAGCCAGGGCACACGGACAAACTGCGTGAAAAGGCGAATTGACGTCAAGTTTTCCTGACGCCCGCGGAAGTGTGTCCTGAGGACAGGTCCGGTTGCATCGCGGAGTTGGACGCCGACGACGAGATCGTCGCCGGGCCGCGTGCAATGAAATGCATAACGGCCCTGGCCTTCAGTGAACGGTGACACGGACATCCTCTTCGCGCAGGCCTGGCGGAAGCCGGTGTGAGACGCGCAATCCCCATCCTCCTGCGCGACCGGCAGCACGTACGAAACGCGCTCACCGAACGTGTTGCTGACCTCGTAGATCGAGCCCACGAGGCGCCCTTCGCGGTCATAGCCGTAATAGACGCTGATCGGATTGAAGACGTAGCCGAGCACGCGGGGATACGTCAGCAGGACGATGCGATCGGTTGCAGCGTCGAGGCCGGCATCGCGGAACGTGCGCCGCGCGTGGTCTGCGATGGGTTCGGCGCCGCGCCCGAGATCGGCATCGTTGAGCGAGACGAGCGCGCGCCGGTTGTAGCCGAAGCCTGTGACACGGGCCGCCACATCCGCGATGCGGTCGACGTCGATGGCAAGACAGAACACAGAATAGCGCAGCTTGTGCGGCGTCGGCCGTATGCGCGCGTGCACAACGTCGCCCACGTAAAGTGCAGCGTCGCCGTTCATGCAGCCGCCAGCCCGACGTCCCGGGCACGTTCCGGCGACCAACCTTCGGGCAGTGACAGGCGATCGTTCATGCGGGGGCGCGTCCATGGCCGCGGCACGCCGCTCAGGTCTTCTGCCGCCGCCAGCCCCGACTGAATGCCGTCCTCGTGGAAGCCGTAGCCGAAGTAGCTGCCGCAGAACCACGTGCGCCGCGCGCCCTGCAGGCTCCAGAGATCCCGTTGCGCGTCCATCGCCGCGGCATCGAACACGGGATGGCGATAGGTCTGCGTTGAGTGGACGAGATTGTCCCGCAGCGCATGCGTCGGGTTGAGTGTCACAAACCAGTCCTGCTCGGTCGCGAGCGGTTGCAGGCTGTTCATCCAATAGGTCACGGAAAACGCCGTCT
>JBCBXS010000150.1:0-6383 GCA_039816475.1 Pseudomonadota bacterium
CGCCCTCCGCCGAAAGCATCGAAGACGAGTTCCGCTGATGAGTCGTCCGGCCGGTCTGCGTCCGCGACCGTCGGATCGTAGACCCGGAACGCGTCAAAGCGCGCCAGCCGTTCGCGCCTCGCAGGCAACGTTTCGGCAAGCGCAATGTCGCGGACACCGCGGGCTGCGAGCACCAATGCCGTGCCGAGGCCGATCGCGCCCCCGCCGACGACGACCGCACGCGCTTCGCTCACGGGGCGCGTCAGCCAGCGCGCACCGACACTGACCGCGTGATGGCAGACAGCGAGGGGTTCGGTGAGCGCCGCAAGCGCGGTCGACAGCCCGTCCGGGATCGCAACGCAGTTCGCAGACGGCACGCGAACGCGTTCGGCAAACGCCCCGGGCGCACCCTTCATCGAGAGGAGCCGGCGCTTGGCGCAAAGATGCGTATCGCCGCGCACACAGTGATCACAGACGCCGCAACCGATCAGCGGGTTGATGGTGACGCGCGTGCCTTCACCTTCACCGGCGATGATCGTGCCAGCGCCTTCGTGGCCGAGGATCAGCGGTGGCGGCCGCCGGACCAAATCGGCACCGTGGTAGGCGTGCATGTCGGAGCCGCAGATGCCGCAATGCGCGACGTCGACGATGACATCGCCGGCAGCGACGGCAGCTTCCGCGTCGGGCTCGTCCTCCTCGCGGTACGTCATCTCGTTGGGCGCGGTAAAGACCAGCGCTTTCATCATCCCCTCCCCCGTGCCTTGCGCTCTTAATGGCGGCGCTTCGGCAGTATATTCAGCCGTCGCGTGCGCGGCGCCACGCGTCCCGGCTCGCAGAAAAAACGAGCTGCGCGCCGACAATCGACACCGCCACCCGCACAATATGATGCAGCGCGATGAATGCGACGTCGAGCTGAAGGATGATGGCGAGCAGATTGAGTTCGGACTGTCCGCCCGGCGTGTAGGCGAGCAGCACCGAGACCGCGTCGGCCCCGGTGAGCTGCGTGACCATTGTCGCAACCCAGATCGCGACGATCATCAGCCCGACCGAAAACGCCAGCGCCCAACTCACCCAGCGCGTGAACTCATCCATTGTCAGTCCGCGAAACTGGCCGCCAAGCAGGATGCCCAGCACGAGCTGCGCGAGGATCAAAAGCTCGGACGGGACCTGTGCGGCCGTGAGCCCGGTCGCGTGTGCGGCGCCGCTCAACATCATCGGGCCGATCATCGCCGCGCCCAGAATGCCGAGCCACCGGGCCACCCGCCAGCCAACAATTCCGAGCACGATGAGCATCGCGGCGTCGAGTGGCGCGATCTCCCAGATGTGGATGGTGTCAAGGACGGCACCGCCGACTGGCAAGTCCGACGTCCAGGCGACCCAGACCGGGATCGCGAAGACGATGAGCACCATGCGGACCGCCTGCATGAGCGTCACCATACGTTCGTTGGCGCCGGCGTCCTTGGCCATGAAGACCATATCGGTGAGGCCGCCGGGCACCGAGACGAAGAACGAAGTCGGCGCATCGAAGCCGGCGACGTACCGGTAGAACGCGTAGCCGGCCGCGGTGATTGCAGCTGTGAATGGGACGACCAGCGCCAGCGAGATCGCAAGCTCATCGATCCGGTCGAGGAGTGCCGGCGTGAACGCAGCTCCGATGGCGAGGCCAAGCACGACGCGGATCGGGGTCGACAACGAACGCGGTCGTTTGATCGGGACGCCGACGATTGATGCAATCATCGAAGCCGTCAGCGCGCCGAGAAAGATCGGCAGCGGCGCGCTCAGGTAGACGAACAGCGCGGCACCGACGCTCGCAATGACGAAGGCAAGTACAATTCCGGGCAACCGCGTCCGCGTCAGGTGCATCAGATGCGCGACGGGCGACCGCCTAGCGGGCTCGGTTCCCGTTTGCGTCGCCCCGTCGTCTGCGGCCTTAGAGTTTGTGTCGGTCAAGCCCGGTACTGTCGTATTCGGTCAGCGTGGCGATCGCCTCCGGCCGCCCTTGAGCCTCTGACGCCCCAAGCGGTCGCAGCGCGATTTCCATTTGCCGTCGTTCTCGAGGTTGCGAGCATAGCCCCTGCAGAACGCCGTGCCTAACGTCGGGCGCAAACAGCACCTAGGCAAAAACTCTTAGACGGCGCGGACGGCTTGGGCCTCCCCCGGTCGTCTGCTAGCACGAACCGACGGTTGCACACGCTGGACAGTGCGCGCGCAATCGCGCGACGTCTTTGATTATAGGCAAGGAGCGGGACTGATGCAGAACAGGGAGCCGCCGCCGTTTTCGCCACCGCCACCGCCCGCTGCGCAGAACACCGGGCAAACCGCTCCTGGCGCCCCGCCGTCTGCATCGCCTCAAGGCTATGGCGACCCGCGCACGATGAATCAGCCGCCCGGCCGTCCTCCGCGCCGGCGCCGCCGGCGTCCCCCGCCGCCGAAACGTATGTCGTGGCTAAGCCGTATTGTTGTTGGCCTCGCCGTACTGCTTGTCCTGGTCGGTGCGGCTGCTGCAACGACCTTCATGCTCATCAACCCAGTCGAGCTGGTGAAGGACCGGCTGATCGCTCAGGTCAAAGAGTCGACCGGGCGCGATCTCGCTGTGCGCGGCAGCACCGGCCTGTCGTTCTGGCCGTCGCTCGCGGTCTCGCTCGGCAACGTCACCCTGTCGCCGCCGCCGGGCATGCGGGCACCTCCGACGCTACAGGCCCGCGAAGTCGCGGTTCGCGTCGCGATCTGGCCGCTGCTTGAAGGGCGCGCCCGCGTGGAGTCGGTCGCGCTCGAACAACCAATCTTCGATCTGAGGCGCGATGCGAACGGGGCCACAAGCTGGACGTTCGCAGGCCTCACCCTGCCGGCGCGACGAACGCGCTTCGCGCAGTCTGGCACCGGCGCTGCCAACAGCAGCGCGCAAGCGTCTGCGGCACGCGATCAGGCACGTACGCTCGCCCTACTGGAGAAACTCGAACTCAACTCGATCCGGATCAGCAACGGCATCGTCAACTACACCGACGAGCCGTCCGGCCACGCCGAAGCGTTTCGCAACATCAACATTGGTATCCAGGGACGGAGCCTCCGGGACCGCGCCGCGATCGACGGGCGCATGCTGGTCCGTGACGCGACGGTCTCGTTCGATGCAACACTTGCTGTGCCTTACGCGCTACTGACCGGGGCGCCGGCAAACCTTGACGTGCGCTTCGGCGGCGATGCGGTTTCAGGTACGTTGAAAGGCGCTGTCGATCTCGACGGCGAGACGATCTTTCGGGGCCCGATTGCGATGTCGGGCCCGTCGGTCAGGAAACTTGCGCGGCTTGCCGCCTATGATGCGCCGGCGGGCGATACGCTCGGAGCGCTCAAGATCTCAGGCAATCTCAAAGTTGCACGCGACCGCGCCGATCTTACGACTGCGAAACTTGCGCTCGGAGACCTCACTGCGGACGGCCGCGTAAGCGGCGCTTTCGACGGGCCGAGACCGATCATCGATGCAGACCTCGCAATTAACGCGATCGACGGCGACAAGCTGTCAGCGGGCCTGCGCGACCTGAAGCGTGTGGGTTTGCCGGCATCGTCGAGGCCGGCTGCCGCGGGCGGGGGCGCACAGCCGAACTCGATCAACGATCTGCTCCGGCGCAGCCAGGTGAAGGGCTTCCTCAGCCGCGATGGCTGGGATGCAACGCCGATCGATATTGCGATGCTGAAGCTCGCCGACGTGCGCGCGAAGGTGCGGACGGGTCCCGTCACGTCCGGCACGGTTCGGCTCGATGCGGCCCGCGCTCGCCTTGCTCTCAGAAATGGCGCAGCCCGCCTCGATATCGATGAAGCCCGGCTCTACGACGGCGCACTTTCCGGGATCGTCACAGTCGATCCCGCGCGGGCCGGTCTGCGGTTCGGTGCTAACCTCAAAGGCGACGGGTTTGCGGCCCGCCGCCTGCTCAAGGATTTCGCCAACGTCGATCTGGTCGCAGCTGCCACCGACGCGCGCATTGCAGTGGGCGCGTCAGGGGCGAGCGTCAAAGACCTCGCGTCCGGGCTGACGGGGACCGCAAGCCTCGCCATGCGCGATGGCGCGATCATCGGCTGGAACGTCGCCGAGATGATCCGGCAGGTCCAACGCGGCAACTTCAACGGACTGAACCAATCGCCATCGCAGAAGACCGACTTTTCGTCGATGACCGCTTCGTTCGACATTAAGCGCGGGGTTGCGACGAACCAGGACCTGAAGCTCGTCGGCCCGCTCATCCGGGTGACCGGCAACGGCAAAATTGATATCGGCGCACGCCGGCTCGATTACCTCGTAAAGCCGCGGGTGGTTGCTGACATCACCGGTCAGGGCGCAATCGTCACCGGCCAGGGTGGCTTCGAAATCCCGGTCCGCGTGGTCGGTCGCTGGGACGATCCGGACTTCCAGCCGCAGCTTGCAGGCCTGCTCGGCGGTGGCGCTGATGTCACCGACGCCTACGAGCGCGGCAAGGAGCAACTGCAAGACCTCAAGCGGCAGTTCAAAGGCCGCAAGACGGAAGAGGTGCTCGACGGATTACTGAAGAACGATGGCGCAGGCGCCAAGCAGTTGCTTGACGGGCTGCTCGGGCGTTAATCGCGATGGCGCGCCAAATTCAACGACTTAGCGCTTCGCATTGCCACCGATACCGCCGTCAGCCCGAATTTTCTTTCAGATACAGTCAATTGTGACGGGAAAGAAATTGGACGGAATGGCTGTTTTGCCCTTGCGAGCCGGGTGAACAGCCGTCATATCCGGTCTCTCCGTCTGTCCACCTGCCCTGAAGGTAAGGCCCCGGTAGCGCAAGCTGGTACGACCTAGACCCCAAAAGTAAGGAGCGGACGGGTTAAATCTATCTGCTGGTTGGGGAGGGTCCGATGGCCTATGACGACACCCTCTTCCAATTGGGGATGGACTTGACTCGTTCAAGCACCGCCCAAAAGGAAGAACATCGCGCAACGAAGCAGGCCTCGCCTGCGGAGACGATCGAGAAAGAGAGCTCGGTCAGTTTCCATCCGAGTTCAGGCTCGAGTTCGACCGAGACCGCCAAGTGCGGATCGGAACTCGACGACCGGAAAGACTTCTTCATCGAACGCGATGGCGTCCGTTATGCGGGCAATCACTTGATTATCGATCTGTTCGGGGCAACGGGCGTCGATGACGTCGACCGGATGGAACAGGCAATGCGCACGTGCATCGATGAGGCAGGGGCAACGCTGCTGCATTTCCATCTGCACGAGTTCACGCCGAACGGCGGTGTGTCGGGCGTTGCGGTTCTCTCCGAGAGCCACATCTCGGTGCACAGCTGGCCTGAGGCCAACTACGCCGCGTTCGATGTCTTCATGTGCGGCGATGCAAGGCCGGAAGTCTGCGTCGACATCCTGAAGAACGCGTTCGACGCCGACGAAGTCGTCGTCAAGACGCACCGTCGCGGCGAAGACCTCGATCTCGACCAGTGGCAGGCCGCTGCAAAAGAGGCGAAGGCCGCTTAGGCAGCCGCGCTTCACTTTAGATGACGCCGTGAAATGGCGGAGCAGTCAGCCTGCTTCGCCATTTTCGTTTGCTGTCCTGTTCTCGAAACGAGGTTCTTAGAACCGAAAAACTCTGGGGCGCGCACGGTCGATGCGCGGCATTTTCTATGACAAAACCCACCGCGCGAACCCGTTGGGTCAACGAGACGTTTCACGCCGACTGGCAGGTGCGCCTGAAGGCCGACCGCGTGCTTCACGAAGTCAAATCGAAGCATCAGCATCTGGTGATCTTCGAGAACGCGACCTGGGGTACGGTCCTGATGCTCGATGGCGTCACCCAGCTCACGACGGCCGACGAGTTTATGTACCACGAGATGATGGCGCACGTGCCGCTGATGGCGCTCGAGAAGCCGCGCGATGTGCTCGTGATCGGTGGCGGTGATGGCGGCGTGCTCCGCGAAGTCCTGAAGCACGGTGGCGTGAAGCGCGCGACGCTGGTCGACATCGACCGCGAGGTCATTGACACGGCGCTGAAGTACTTCCCGCAGGTCTCCGACGGCGCATTCGATGATCCGCGGTCCGAGACGGTCATCGCCGACGGCGTGAAATTCATCGCCGAAACCGACCGCCGCTTTGATGCGATCATCGTCGACTCATCGGAACCGATCGGCCCATCCGCTGTCCTGCACGGCAAGCCGTTCTTCACAAGTTGTCGCAACGCGCTGAAGCCGGGCGGCATTCTGATTGCGCAGAACGGGCTGATTTTCTCGGCTCCGGAGCACCTCGAGCAGACGACGTCCTACCTCGCCGAGCTCTTCCCGACCGTTGCGCCCTATACCGTGACGCAGCCCTGTTATTTCGGCGGCGCGCTTGCGATCAACGCGGCCACCGACGGCCATGCGCTCACAGACATAGATGTTGCAACGCTCTCTCGGCGGGCGAAA